>CAVGFB010000041.1:0-8118 GCA_963628375.1 Gorillivita sp. (SeqCode) | reverse complement strand
ATCTAAAAATATATACTATTATTAATATTGAAAATAAAAAAAACATCTTAAAAAAGTATACTTTAATAACTTTAATGTTTTTGTTTTTATCATCTGTTGTTTTATTTACCTCTTGTACATCTGAAAAGTATAAAAAAACATTAAACTCAGCTCAGATAAACACACCAGATATCTTAACTGCAGGAACTCTTAAAGTTGGAGTTAATTCATCTTCTGCTCCGCTAGCTACTAACTCTTCTGATATTCAGGGAATAGACGTTGATGTTGCTAGTGCTATAGCAGAGGCCTTAGGGCTTAAAGTTGAGATTGTAGATGTAGGATCAAATCTGGACAGTGCTCTTGCAAATAAAAAAGTTGATATGGTTATGGGAGTATTTAGAGGAAGCTCCACAGGAGACTTTACAAAAACAGACGATTATATTTCCTCATCACCTGTTTTATTTTCTAATAATTCTAGTGCTTCCGTGCCAACTAATTCTCAAAAATACAAGATATCAACATCCCTTGCTTCAAATAGTGCAACTCTTGTAATTAATCAGTTCCCTAACTCTGAGCTTAAAACTGTGTCAGAACTAAAAGAAGCTTTTAGCCTTTTGGCATCTGGAAGCGTTGATTTTGTGGCAGCGGACTCTATTATTGGAACTTATTGTGCTAATTCTGCTGGATGTGACGCTTATATTACTGCTGGATTATCCTCTGCTAGTGGATATTGTATAGGAATACCAAAAAGCAGCACTACACTTGCTCAACAAGTGAACACATGTCTCTCTACTCTTAAAAGTAATGGCGTAATTGATGTTATTATAAAAAAATGATTAGGTAAAACTGTTGATGTTTCAAATATTCCACTAACGGCAACTGCTTCTAATCAGGCTAGTCAAGATGATTTAAACAAAGCAGTCAGCGGAAAGATAGACGGAAGTTCAATAACAAATTAAGTTCTTAAAGTTTAAATTTAATCAAAGTATGTCTCTGCAGACTTTTTTTAACAATACGCAAAATGTATCTGATTTAATAAGCAAAAATGAGTCTTCATCTTTTAGTTTGGATATAAGTGTTGAAGACTATAAACATCTTCGAGCTTTAAGAATTAAAAAAGGGGAGCATATTGGCGTTGTAGACTGCACAGGTACTTATTATAATTGTGAAGTTGAGTCTTTTAACTCCTCTACTTTAAATATCAAAAATTCCCAACATGTGGGTGTAAAAAAAAGCAAGCACAATATAAGCTTATTTGTTGGTTTACTAAAAGGGACAAAGTTAGATGACGTAGTGCGTAGTTGTACCGAGATTGGAATAGGTGAGTTTACATTTGTTGAATTTGAAAGATGTGTTGTCAAACTAGAAAAGACAAAGATTAACAGTAGAATTGAAAGATATAAAAAAATTGCAAAAAGTGCAGCTATGCAGAGCGGAGCTGTTTGCATACCAAAGATTAACAACATTATTTCAGTTTGTGCCTTATATGATGATCTAAAAAAATTTGATGAGACTTATCTATTTTGAGAAGATTCAAACATTTATGTTTTAGATGTTTTAGAGTCTTGTGATAAAGGTAGTAAAAACATTGCCATTGTGATAGGACCTGAGGGCGGTATTTCTCCTAATGAGGTAAAAAATATAAAGTCACACTCAAATGTGGAAGTTGTGTCCCTTGGGAGATCTATTCTTAGAGCAACAACAGCTTGCACTGTTGCTTGTGGGCTAGTAAAGACTTTTTATAATTAAAATTATGGAAATAGATAATTTAAGAAACAAAATTTTTAATATAAAAGATAAAACTTTTGCAACCCTATCACTTGGATGCAGAGTAAACAGAGCAGAAATCGACAAGATTACATCTCTACTTTTAAGAGGCAGCTTTAACAAAACTAGTTATGATAAAGCTTGCTTAATATTAATAAACACATGCACTGTTACACATGTTGCAGATGCAAAAACAAGAAAATCCGTAAGGAAAGTTTCAAGTTTAAATAAAAACCCAAATACTATTATTATTGTTAGTGGTTGTGCAAGTGAGATAAATCAAAGTATTTTTAAAGAAATCGATAAAAGAATTTTAGTTGTACCTAAAAAAGATTTAAAAGAATTATTTGATAACCAAGATCTCGACAAACAAAGCTTTAACGATGACTTGGCAGCAATGCGTTCCAATTTAAAGATACAAGATGGGTGCAACAATAATTGCAGTTATTGTATTGTGCATGTAGCAAGAGGTAAAGCTATATCTTATGATTACAAAAAAGTATTAAATGAATTTAGAGGATTATTACGTGCTGGTGTAAAAGAGATAGTTTTAACAGGTATTAATTTAGCAAGTTATAGATATAAATCAATAGATTTAGCAAAGTTATGTAGAGAATTAGTATTTTTAATTGATGAATATTATCAAAACAAAAGAGGCGAGGTACCAGCCAGAATAAGATTATCAAGCTTAGAGCCACAGGATATTACTCAGGATTTTATTCAAGTGTTAAAAAGTTCTAATGGAAAAATTGCAAGACACTTACACTTACCACTTCAATCTGGGTCAGATAAAGTCTTAAAGTTAATGAACAGAAAGTATACAAGAAGCGATTATTTTAAACTTATAGACGATTTAAAATCTAGCATTCCACAAATAGCCCTATCCACAGACGTTATTGTTGGATTTCCTAATGAGACGGAAGATGATTTTTTTCAAACTGTTGACTTATGTAAAAAATGCGGGTTTATGAAGATTCATGTATTTCCTTATTCTAAAAGACAAGGCACTCCTGCTTCTACTATGTCAGGCCAGGTAGGTGAAACTGTTAAACAAAAAAGATCACTACTTCTTAGAGATTTATCAAAAGACCTGCAAGTAAAAGATTTAGAGAGTAGAAAAGGCAATATTGAATATGTTTTTATAGAAAAGCCAAACATAGCAAGAACTGAAAGTTATCATTTAATTAATGTTAAGCCACAACAAAAAGTCGGTAGTTTAATTAGATGAAGGCTATAGATGACGTCTTTTAAAAATATCAGATAGAGTTGCATGCTCTTTTATTAAGTTTAATAATGGATTTAAAAGATGCCTTTCTGAATCTAAAAGTCCACTTTTTGAGCTGGTAGCAAGCCTGCATATTAAATCACAAATATCAGTTACAGGCAAGCTGTAAACATGAGCATTATATCCATCCTTAATTAAATTTTCTTTAGCTTGGTTGTATTTTTTGCTGTCTACATTATTAAAAAGACTTTGTAGAGTTTTTATATTATCGTTACTGTAGAAAATTGCCTTGATAAGTGCAGCATATGAAATTACATAATCTATTGGCATGGAGTCAGCAGGTCTTATTTCTATATAGTTTTTAAGCCTAACATCTGTAAACACCATAGATAGTGCATGTTCAATATCAAATTGTGTCATTTTTTTATCAGAGTAAATTTTATTAAATGAGTCTTCGCTGTATTGTCATTCTGTTTGGTTAATTGGTTTTATAATTGAGACATTGTTTAATATATATCTTGCAATATCTTCAAGCTTAAAATCAGTATTAAATACGTTTGTTATTAACCCACAGCGTTTATTGTCAACATTGTTTCATATCTGAGTTCTAGCAATATTATTGTTTCACTTGCTCTCTTCAAATATAGGTGTGTTGTCACATATTAAACTTAATATTGGAGTTAGTGCAAAGGCAAGTTTTAATTTAGTCATACAATCATCTATGCTTGTATAATCAATAGATATTTGGGTTGAAGCACTGCCTCGCATCATGCATTTAGACAATCTTCCTGTTTTGGACAGGTATCTATCCATGTAAATATAGCGTTTCTTTGGTATAAGAGGCAAGTCTTTTGCTTTGCTTTTAGTTCTGTATCCGAGTTGTAATAAACGCATATCGTGAGACTTTAATATGCTTGTAAGAGTTTCTTGATAGTTTTTAAATACTTCATACGCATTGTTTAAATCATCATATGGACCTGCCGATATCTCGACTTGACCCGCTGGTTCAAGAGTGATCGCTTCGTTTTTACGGCTAACACCTAATGTGTCCCCATTAGCGTTAGTTGTAACTTTCGGATACGTGTCTGCTAACTCATTTAACAATCATTTAATACCGTGTTCCTGGTTGTATGTAACAGGAGTATTGTCACCATTAACAACAAATTGCTCAAGTTCAATCCCTATATTGCGTGCAGTTTTTTTTACTCCACTCTTTCAATAATCTATGAAAGCTTTTATATTTTCTTCTTCAAATTTATTTTCCATTTTCAAAAAGATTTAAATTTTATTTATGTTTTTGACTTTCTTTATATTCTTTAAGCAATTTCTTTTTAAGTTCTTGTTTTTTCATATAAGTTTGAATTTCTTTTTTGTGAATTTGAGCATTTATTTTTTGTTGTTCTAATCTTAATTTATTTTGCTGTTTTTTTAATTCTTTATTTTTTAAAATTTCATTGGATTCTTTTAGAGATAGACCACAACCACAATACTTTTGTCTATACATTCCTAGCTCTTTACTAGATATTACAGCTTTTTTATACATTGGTCTAAAATCAACAAAAACAGGTGTTAAGTCATATTTTTGTGCGATATTGTTTAGAGTATCTTTAATTTCATTTGTGAACTGATATGGGCTTACACTTAATGTTGTTGTTATAAATTTAAATTTGTTTGCCTTTGCGTAAGCACAACTTCTTTTAAATCTCAAAGAATAACACTTGCTACATCTTTGTTTTCTAGTCGGTGTATTTGGAGGCGTATCCATATCGACATCTATTAATTCAGCTCATCTATTGTTATCGTAATCATCTTTTATAACAGTGATATTATTATTGTTTGCTCATTTAATTAGTGTATCAAAACGCCTTAAAAATTCTTCATATGGAACAATATTGTCATTACTGAAAAAAAGCGTTGGGTCTCAGTTGTTGTTAATTAGGTAGCGATACGGCTCAATTGAACAAGGGCCACAGCAACTATGAACTAAAATTTTGTTTCTTTGATTTTTATCCATAAATATTTTGAGCAATATTGTTTTAGCTTCGTTTAATATTGCTATACTATAGCACATGAAAAATTTTTCCGCAAAAATAGATGCTACTTGTGGCCACGCAAGAGCGCTAACTTATAAAACAGATCACGGTACATTTAAAACTCCAATGTTTATGCCTGTAGGAACAAGAGGCTCTGTTAAAGGTATTCTGGTAGATGAGTTATATGAACTTAAGTCTCAGGTTGTGCTAGCTAATACTTATCATCTCTCTATGAGACCAGGGGCAGAAATTATAGATGAAGCTGGGGGAGTGCATAAATTTTCAAATTATACAGGACCCATGCTAACCGATAGTGGGGGGTTTCAAGTTTTTAGCTTGGCAGATACCGTTAAATTAAGTGACGAGGGCGTTAGGTTTAAGTCAATTTATGATGGAAAGAATATATTTTGAACTCCAGATGAAAACATGAAAATCCAATCTCTTTTAGGAGCGGATATTATAATGCAGCTTGACCAGTGTCCGCCTTATCCTGCTAGTAAAGAGTTTGTTAATCGTGCTGTTGAGCTTAGTGCAAAATGAGGGCGTGAATGCCTTTCTGCTTACTCCAAGTATTCAAAAGAGCGTGTGTCTCATGGCAAGACCGATCAAACCTTATTTGGAATTGTTCAAGGTGGAATGCACTATGACTTGCGTCTTAAAAGTATTGAATTGTTAAAAGAGGCAGAATACGAGTCTATTCAAAATGACGGAAGAGCATTCGGCGGTTTTGGAATTGGAGGATATAGCGTAGGAGAGCCAATTGAGACTATGTTTGAGACTTTGGGCGAGGTAACGCGTGCAATTCCTATGGATAGACCTAAGTATTTAATGGGTGTTGGTAATCCTACCACACTTGTTCGTGCAGTTAGTGAGGGTGTTGACATGTTTGACTGCGTCCTGCCAACACGTACTGCTCGGATGGGTACTGCTTTTAGCTCTGAGGGGAGAATTAACATTCGCAATTCTAAGTATGAATCTGATTTTACAGGGCTTGATCATAATTGTTCATGTAAAGTTTGTCAAAATTATTCACGTGCCTATATTCGTCATTTAATTAAAAATAAGGAGATGTTAGGTGGGATATTGCTAAGCATTCACAACATCCACTTTTTGCTTAAACTTTGTAGAGATATGAGACAAGCTATTATTAGAGGTGAATTTGAGGAATTTTATAAAGACTGAATGAATAGCCCTGCTGCAGATGATTATTAATTCTCAATTTAGCATTTGTTAAATCTTATTTGTAAAGATTGTGCACCTTAATACTTAAACAAATCTGAATGTGTGCCAGTTCTAGTTAAATATAGAATAAGTTCATTATTTTCAGTTTCGTAAATTAAGAGCCAATCTGGTGTTATGTGACATTCCCTACAGTTTTTATAATTACCACTTAAAGAATGGTCATGCATGTTTTTTGGAAGAGTTTTACCAGAAGATAGGGTATTTACAACATTTTCAATTAAAGATAAATCATATCCCCTGCGAGCAATAATTTTTAAATCTTTTTTAAAGCGACTTGTTAAAACAATCCTAAATTTCATTAAATTCAATGTCCTTTAGTGCATCGGAAAATGTGGCATACGATTTTTTATTTTTATCTTTTTTTAATTGTTGTGCTTCTTCAATTGCTTTAATTGTATCTGTGTTTGGCATCTCTTCTCTCATTTCAAAAGGTAACCCGCCAGCATCAATCGATTTAACTAAAAATGCATTAATAGCATCTCCTAAATTTAGGCCTCAGTGTGAATATACTTTCTGAGCTTTTAATTTAACATTTTTTGATGTTCTAAAACGGATTTCTGTATCTTTTGTAAGTAACGTACTCATAATAGGCTCCTCTTTTTCTATGCCACAATTATTACATATTTTGTGGAAGATTCAAGAATATATTTAATTATTTGTAATAAATTAATGTAAGTCAGTCAACTACATTTATCAATTATCAATTTGTTTATAAGGTAATAGATCACTACAAAAAATCTACTTAATCAGCAATTTTTTATAGAAACTTTATTAACTAATTTAATTACGCAGAGAATATTTATCAAATAAGGGGAGTGTGAATTTTACTGACCCACGTGCATCTGCCATAATAATCCCTTTTTTTAGCAGACGTTTTCTGTATGGGTTGAACTCATTTTGCGACATATCAAGAATC
This sequence comes from Gorillivita sp. (SeqCode), assembly GCA_963628375.1. Lineage (GTDB taxonomy): Bacteria > Actinomycetota > Coriobacteriia > Coriobacteriales > Eggerthellaceae > Gorillivita. The sequence continues at coordinate 956 of CAVGFB010000041.1, read as the reverse complement.
TGTCGAATATTTTTAGTTTTTCCATCTTTAGATTTTGCAATTCCTTTTGTTACTAGTCTGTCTTTATTTGATAGTTCGCTTCATATTTTATCGTATACAAATTCTTCTAAGTATTGCTCATACTTGTCTAAAATTTCTTTGTAATTTCCACCATTTTCAAAAGTAAGATAACCTAAAACTTGATATGCAAAAGGATACCCTCTTGTAAGTTGTGCCATTTGGTCTGCGTCATCATCGCTACATTTAAAAATTTTCTTATATTCTGAGCTAATTGCACTTAAGTTTAGGGGAGTTAAATATATTTTAGGAGCTCTATGCAGGAATGTTAGATTTTTTTCATTTTGCAGTGCATCAATATTGTCATAAAGCCCTGTCATTAACAAAAATACAGGCAGATCCTCTCTTATAAGAATTTGAAATGTGCTGGCAAATGCTCTCATCTGAGGAGTGTTTGTAACCTCATCAATTGTAATCAAAAGACGCTTGTTGTGACTTTTCATTTGTTTCAAAATTTGAGTTAGTGCAATTTCTCTATCTTTAATTTCTACTGAATTTTGTATTCCAATTGAAAATCCAAAAAAATTCAAATTAATTTTTGCATTCTTTAAAACCTCCAAACAACTTTTATTACTATTAAGCTTATTTAGGAGAGAATCAAGCAAATCTACATTTGGATTTAGTTCAACATGAATTCACCTTGTATCTTTTTTAAGTTCTTTTGAGGCACTTGTCATAAGACATGTTTTGCCATAGCCTCTAACACCAGTTATTAAATAAACTTGATGGTTAATTTTGTTTGCTTGAAACCTATCAACAATATTGCTTGTTTGCAATGGTCTGTCAATTAGCGACAATGGTTGTTTGCCAAATAAAAGTGTAAAAGGATTTTCCATATTTTCTCCAATGCTTATTTTTACTATCTTTTACTATTATAAGATACTTTTACTATCTTTTAC
>CAVGFB010000040.1:0-3691 GCA_963628375.1 Gorillivita sp. (SeqCode) | reverse complement strand
CATAAATTACAAGTACCACTCGTCATTGCAAGAAAACATGAACATGTAAATATTTATGGCGATTATTATTCAGCAAAAATTATCTCGTATACTCACTTTAGAGAATATGACGTTGTTGTTTCAAAGAAATTCTTAAATAAAACAGACAGAATTTATGTTGTTGATGACTTTTTAGCTAACGGTTGCGCGCTTAAAGGTTTGTTATCAATAATTAAACAAAGTGGTGCATATGTTGTAGGAATAGGTATTGCTATTGAAAAAGCAATGCAACCAGGTGGTACAGAAATAAGAAACGCTGGTTTTGTAATTGATAGCCTAGCTCGTATAAAAGAGTTTGACAAACAATTAAATAAGCCTGTTTTTATTGACGAATAATTAAGAATTATTTTACGTAACGCTTAATAATTACACTTGCTGCCATGTCCTCTAAGCTATCATCTAGAGTTAAGTCTTTTAAAATGATTTTATTCTTTCCATACTTTCTATCTAAAGCTTGTTGAAGCAAATAGTCGCAAACTTGCGGGTTTTTTGGAAGCAGTGGGCCGTGTAGATAGGTAGCAAGAATATTATCTTTAATTACTCCTTCAAATTTTGAGTTTTGCAAGTCCCCATTGCCATATTTAACACAACCAAAATGTTTTACGTTTCTAGATGTATAAGTTCTTCCACCATGGTTTTCAAATCCTACAACATATCTTGAAAGTTGTGGGCTAGATTTTTTGCAGTCAAGTACTATATTGCCCACAAGACGAGGCTTATCTCAATTTGTTTCTGTGTCAATGATATCAAGACCTGCTATCTTTTCATCCTGGGTTTTATAAAATTTACCTAACAGCTGGTATCCTCCGCATACAGCAAGTAAAACACCACCACTGTTAATAAATTTTAAAATTTCCTTTTTATTTTTTAGTAAATACTCACAAACAATTTTTTGCTCTCTATCACTTCCGCCTCCTAAAAGGCAAATATCGCAATCATCTAGTTTAAAACTATCTTCTACTTCAATTTTATTTACATCAACACCTATTCCTCTTCATAAAAGTCGGTGTCTTAATGTTTGTATATTGCCCCTGTCTCCATAAAGATTTAGTAGATCGGGGTATAGGTGAGTTATTTTTAAAGAAGGATTATCTACATTCTTATTTTGAAAAGCCATTTTCTTTGGAATTTGGGATGTGTAATTTTCTATGCCAAACTCGTTGTGTGGTGCGTTTATTACTTCTGTACCGCATTCACCAGAATTAGATGTATTATTTGATGAATCTTTCTCAGATAACTCACATAGCAATCTATTTGTTGAATAAAGAGCAGTGTAGTTAACAATTATATACAGATTTCCAGTACCGTTTTTAGATAGGTTATCAATACATTTTTTAAGTTTTGTTGTAAATTTACATTCAATCGAGTCATACTTTAGTCTAAGACCCATGTCATATCGTCTAAGGCCGCTACAAATAAGAGTTTTAACATTTGCGTTATTTAAATATTGAAAATCAACATCTCACAACCAGCTTATATCTGTCCCATCTTGCGGATTGTCATTAATTAAAATTATAATATCCTTAGGCTTGTTGTCTCTGTTTATAAGAGATATCTTTTGTTGAAACCCCATTGGGTTTTTTGCTAAGTGCAGTTGTACAGTACAATTTTTAATATTAAAGATATCTTCTCTATTGTTGCCGAAGTTAAAACTTCTAAGCACTTGTACAAAAGTTTTATTGAATGCATTTATGTCTTTGTTGCTTTTATTTAAAGATGTATATAAAGCAGTATATGCAGATAAAGTATTAAAGATGTTATATGGCGTTTTTGCTTTTGTTGTGATGTGTAAGTTAGAGTTTTTAGATTTAATATTAAAAGAAAAACCTATAGAGTCTTCTTCTATATTACAGGCATAAAAGTCAGGCTGAGGTCTAGAAAAACTACAATTTGGGCATTTATATAATCCTAGTTGTCCATAGTGAAAAAACTTATATTCTAATTTTTTTCCACAATTTCTACAAAAAATACTTTCTCTAATTTCTGATTTTGAAACTGAATCAAAAATTTTCTCATTAATTCCATAAGTTATAACCTTGTTTTTTAGAGTTTGGCTTAAGGAATACGATATTACATCATCGCAGTTAACAACAACACAAGCATCTGGACACTGTTCAATTGCACTTTTTACAGCATTGATTGTAATATCTACCTCACCAAATCTATCAAGTTGATCCCTTGCAATGTTGGTTAACAAAATAACACTTGGGTTTAGTTTTTTAAGTACGCTTTTAGCAGCAAACTCATCAACTTCAATTGTTGCAAATTCATGATTTACCTTACCCTTATGTGAGTTTAAAACAAAAGCAGAGGTAATGCCGTTTAGCATATTGGCACCAGTTTTGTTAATAATACTGTCAACTCCTGTTTTATCTAAGACATTATAGATAATAGAGTTTGTAGTTGTTTTACCGTTTGTACCTAAAACGACAATGATGTCATCTTTAACTTGACAACTAAGCGTGCTTAATATATTTGGATCTATTTTTGAAGCAATAAGACCTGGCAGTGTAACCCCACTACCAACATTTAATATATTTATCAATTTATTTGTAATTTTTGCAGAATTAACTGCAGTTCATGATCTTAGAGACATTTTCACTTAGTATCTTTGAGCTTTTTTATTATTGTAATCATCAAACAATTTTAGGCATTCCTGCCTTGATGTTTCTTTACCGTAATTATATTCTGTTTTTTTAAATTCATCATAGAAATCCTGATCTCTAAACCCTATCTTTTCAGTATCTTCAATCCTACATCCATAATATACTTTACTAATGTTTGACCACATTATAGCTCCTTTGCACATAGGACAGGGAGCTGCAGTGGTGTAGAGTGTGCAACCTGTTAAATCATAGGTTTTTAAGCTTTTACACGCATCTCTTATTGCGCTAATTTCACCGTGTGCAGTAGGGTCATTATTTTTAAGAACAAGATTATGTCCACGACCTACAATTTTCTCGTCTTTTACAATAACACAACCAAAAGGACCACCTTCATTATTGTTGATTCCTGTATATGCTTCATTTATTGCTTCTTGCATAAAATTTGTATTTTTCATATTTACTCCATAAAAATTTAGTTAATTACTACTAATTATAAATTGTTTTATTAAAATTATGAGTTTTTAATGTAAAAGAGTAACTAATTTATGTTTAACATTATAATAATATATATTTTTTATTTTAAAAAAAGAATTGAAGGGGAGACATGACAGAAGAAACAAAAAAGAAGCTTAGAGATGAAAATAACTTTCATAAACCTATTTTAGAAATCCTACAAAAAAATGGCGGTGAGCTTAAAGACAGAAAAGAGCTCACTAGACTTTTGCCGCTATATACAGATTTTAGCGATGAAGATTTAGCTTATTTTGAAATTACACAAAAAGGAAATAGGTATCAACCGTATCTGTTTGGAAGGAATTTAGCACTTAATGGGCTTAAATTGTCAGATTTCTTAACATGTGAAAAGGGTGGCCCTGTTAAATTAACTACTAAAGGTCTTAATTTTAATCTTGAGGTTTTTGATGCAGAAAAAGATATTTATGAAAATGAAGGCTATATTTCACACTTCAAAGATTTAAAAGAAAGGCAAAAAAATAAATCTATACCAACTCAGATTCAAGAACAAGAAGACGAAGCAGTATTAGAAG
>CAVGFB010000039.1:0-6242 GCA_963628375.1 Gorillivita sp. (SeqCode) | reverse complement strand
CCTAGGTGTAACATATCTACCCCAACCATATTTGATTGTCTGTCATAAAGTAGGCATGACTTATTTTAAACTTAAATATGAAATATAAGATTTAATTAAATCTACAAAAGTTTATCTATATATTGTTTTGCATGTTTAAGTGTAGTCGCAGCATCAACTGATGCGTCAATATTTTTAACAATCCCTAAATTTTTATAATAATCAATGAGGGGGTATGTGTGTTTTTTGTACACTTCAAGTCTATTTTTTATTGTATCAATACTATCATCACTACGTTGTTGCATTTCATTCCCACAATTTGAACATATATAGTGAGATGTATTTTTAAACTCCTCATCATGAGTATTAGCAACTCTGCCGCATGATGGACATACAAGTCTTGAACATATTCTATCTATAACAACACTATCAGGGCACTCAAGCAAAAAAACAATATCAATTTTTTGATTGAAGCTCTCTACCATATTATCTAGAGCTATTGCTTGACTTATCGTTCTTGGAAACCCATCTAATATAGTACCAATACACTCACTATCAAGTGTCGTAAGTTTTTGTTGCATAATATTTATGATTAAGTCATCTGGTACTAACTGACCTTCGTCCATAAACTTTTTTGCTTGCAATCCAAAATCTGTTTTATCCTTAATTGCATTTCTAAGTAAATCGCCAGTTGATAAGTGTAGGATTTTATAATTATTTGTTAAATTTTGCGAAAGTGTCCCTTTCCCTGATCCTGGACCACCAAGTAATATAATATTCATTTGTTCTCCTTAAAGTAATTTTTACTTGAGAATTATAACAAATTCTAGATCTTATTTATTTCTGTATTAGACAGTCTATATTTAAAACACAAAAATCACTGATACTGAATACATTGTAAATATAAAATATAATGGCAAAATTACAGCGTACAATACATGAGTTTTACAAGGAACCAAAGTGTTAATCTTTTGAATTGATTGGCTGTTGTTTTTATATTTTGACATAAAAATAACTATAGATAACATAAATGGAACCATGACTGGTAGATAATATCTTGCTTGGATTCCTTCTATATGATTACTTTTTGGCATTGTTCATGTAACATACAGAGCCGTAAGCAAAAGTATAAATATAAACAAACTCGTTGCAAAGAAGCAAATCGAAGTTAGAGTTGATCTTTTTAAATGCGGAAGCTGCATAAAATCAATAATTCCAGTAAACAAATAGAATAATATTAAAAATCACAAAGGAAATCTATTTATTCAAGCAGGAAATTCAGGAGAATTAACAAAAGGGACATTGAAATCAATAAGGCCTTTAAAAATAACTTTTAAAAAACTTAATGGATGTAAAATTATAAAATTAATTTGGTCTTTTACATTTGCTCCTGTAATATTGATTGCATAAGAAGTTGGATTTATATCTTTTACTAAATATTGTCATAAAAAAAACAAAAACAACGCTAAAAATCCACTAAAAAGTAGAATTAAAGTGTGTTTTTTATTCTTTCACATTTTATTTACAAAAAATATTAAAAATATAAATATTCCAAGTACAATAAATGGCATTTTTAGAAGGGCTAAAGCACATATAGACAAACCTAAACAAATGAAATCTTTTTGTTTAATTTCACTATAACAATATAAAAAACGAAGTATAGAACTTATATACACAAAACTTACTGCTGTTGCCATCAAATCTGCAGTGACAAAACTATTAGTAAAAAAACTAATAGGCAATACAGCACACACAAACATGATATTTTTACCAACAGGCGTATTTCTAATAGAAAACCAAACAATAAAACCAAAAAAAATAACACCAAATAAACGCAGAGTAATTACAATAAGTATAGGAGAAAGTAAAAATACTTTAACAATTCAAAAAGCAATAATATAGGGAATATAACTTATAGGTGAGTTTATTGCTGTATGACCAAAGTACACAAGTTCCCTTTCTGAACTATAAACATTGTAGTCAGAATATCGGTAATCTGTTCAATATGGAAATTGTATTTTTTGAGATTTTACTTTTTCATATGACAAGTTGTTAGTTATTATAGATGATAATTTTTCTATACTTGAGGAAACATAACCACCATATACATTATCTTCAAGAAAACTATCACGAAATCCAATATCAGAATTTTTTACATCATCAACATTTAACTTTTGTGAGGTAATGCAACCATCACTAATTTGTTCAGCTCTTGCGACATGGGAAGACTCATCTACTCCTGATCCTGGATATGTGAATACTGCAATAAAACCAGAAGTAATAATTCAAAAAACTAAAAAAACATTTTCTATTCTAAAAAAGAACCTCTTAATTCAATACATAAATTATAGGTTAATTTATATTTAGATGGATTTCACTAGTTTTACCTGGATCTATATTCTCTCGTTTTATTGACTTAGCACGACTCATTCTGCCATATGCTCTTTTTGCTGAATCCAGATCATTTTCAGCCTGCATCTGGTGGTAAGCTATACGTCGCCTTTGATGACCTGAGAGCTCAAGTTCTTCAATTAGTTTCTCGTCAGATTTAATAGTATTTATAAAAACAGGTCAGACACGTTGAAATTCAAAATAATTTTGACAATTTCGCCTAGCAAATTCTTTTGCTTGCAGAGAAGCAATTTTACATGCACGTCTATATTCTTTTTTATCTGGTCTACCTAAAGACCTAAGACGTGCTGTTCACTTAATACGACGCTCTATATCTTTACCTAAAAAATCACCTGGGTATGGTTTTAAATCAGACGCTTTAACTTGAAGTAAATCAATTTGAGTCCTAGAATACTCAAGTTTTCTGTATTCATATAATCATCTAAAAATATCCTGTTGAAACCTAACACCCTCAGATGGGATCTCTGGTGGAAGATGGTGAACAACAAGTTTATTGTCAAATCAAACATCACTACCATACATACGAAGGTTCAAAAGGTAATCCAGATCTTCACCTCTTGTTACTCACGGGTCAAAGGCAAGCCTTAAATAAGCTTGTTTATGCAAAACCATACAACCACCACAAATTCGAAGTGATCTAGTTAATCTAACTCCTTGCATCGCTTTTGTAATTCATGCATTGTAAGCCTTACCCTTCTGTCAAAGTCTATCATGTCAATAATTTTTATGCCTTGACAAATAACTGTCATGTCTATTCAAATAATATCCAGTTTTTACAACTATTGGAACGCCTTGCTTTGTAAGTTTTCCCATAGCATACATTGCTTTATGCAAGAAATCAGGGTCATTCACTACACAATCATCGTCTAGAAATATAGCAGCATCAAAGCCATATAATGAAGCTACTGTAATACCAACATTTCTAATTGCGCCATATGAACTTAAAGATATCTCGCTTGAAACATCAGGCAAACCTAATGTCTTTGCACGCTTATGTATCTTTTCAACCTCGTCAGCTCCAATTACCATAGTATTAAATTGCGAATATTGCATTGTCAAGCGTTCAATCTTTACGCATGCAGCTTCATTAACTGTGCTTTCTGCAATAACTAAAATAATAACATGAGATATATCTTTTACATTCTTTAAAGAATCCAAAAGACGTGGTAATTCACCCTTACTAGAAATAGGTGTTGTGTGGTCATAAGTAGTTAATACACTATCACCTAACTTTTTTTTAATTGAAGATATAAAAACTGGGATTATTACAACAGGTGTCATCTTTGCCTTCTATTTATTTTCTTACAAATTAAATTAAAAATCATAAAAATAATTATAACATTAATCTTGATTTCTTAGATACTTTATTATAGGCAACTAGCAACACTATACTTACTCCAATCAAAATACAACCAGGTATAAAATTTATCAAATTAATTTCATCTTTATTAATACTACCTAGTTGTGTTACCTCAATGTTGTCTGCATGAAGACAACTTATACCAGCATGTTCGTTACAACACAGATGAAACACTCCTTTTATTCTAAGAGTTGTTCCTTTTGAATTATATCTTCCGAATGTATCAATTTGACTTGTGTCTGATTTTTTAACATAAACATTTACAGTATGTGTTTCCATATCAAGGCTTGTAAGAGTAATTCAACAATAATCATCATTTGACTCATCATTAACTTTATCTCCTATAACCTCACCTTCTATAACTACTGTTTTGTTATCATAGTAAGATGTTGCCTCAGCTAAATCAGATATAGATGTTTCATATATAAAAGATATATCTCCTGTTTGTTGAGTATCAATAGTATTATCTTTATTTGCATATGCAAAAGTTTTGTTAAACATAAAAACTAGGCATAAACAAAAACACAAAATTTTAATAATATGACGTAACATAACTAAAAAATTATTTAACTTTTGAAAGCTTTCTATATTTTGATCTTAAAATTCTTACTGGAAATATATTTACAAATAAATCTGTAATAAGAGCTATAAGTGTCACAAACTCCAATCTACCTGCTCACATCATAATGATATAAGATACAACAAGAGGGGCAGGCATATTTGGACTTGAAATACTTGCTAGTCCTCCATTACTACAAACTGTAATACTTTCAAAAAGAGCGTGTGTGCCGTCATACCCATATGCAACACCAATTAAAGTTCCTGCTATATAAGTCCCTACATACAAAACTATAATCGTTAAGATATTACGTGCAGTTTTTGCATCTAAGACTTGTTTGCCTAAATGATAATACGTTGTAGTAAATTTTGCACTCGGAGGAGATAGCACCTCTTTAACATTCGATTTGATAATTTTAAGTGCAATTCCTAAACGTTTAAGCTTAATGCCGCCAGATGTGGAACCTGCAGAACCACCAACTGCCATAGCTATAGATAACGTCAAAAAAGCTCCTGACGCTAAAACAGTGTTTAATTGATTAGTAGTTACATTTTGAAGACCAGTTGTAGTAAATGCTGACACTATCATAAATGCTCCTCTGCGCAAAAGTATAGGTAGAGAGCTAAAACCCCCTGCAGCAACAATACTAGTTGTAAAAACAATAGTAATTACACATACTCACCTGATCATTGTTCTTATTTCTATATCTCTAAAAATTACAGCTATATCTCCTCTATAAATATGACTATGTAGTACAAATGAAATGCTACCTAGGATCATAAGAATAATTAAAACAATTTCTATTTCAAAGCTGTGATAATACATAATGCTTAAAGAATTTGGAGCAAATCCACCTGTAACAAAAGCAGAAATCGCAAGTCAAAATCCATCAAGTAGGCTTCGAATAGGCTCAATTCCTTTTGTCAAGCACAAAATAAATAAAACACTGCCACCAATAGCTATATTAATTGTAACAATTCGTGTAATAAAACGTGTAGCGTTGATTAAATTAGGAAGCACATGTTCGTCCCTAGCTTCTGTATTATATAGAGAAATACCTGATCCGCTCCCAAAAAGTCCTAGTGATAATACAACAACAACAAGGCCAATTCCTCCTTCTAAAAGCTCTAAAAACCTAAACATATTATCTGCATAACTCATATGGTCAATATCAATTACAATTGTAGTTCCTGTTGTAGTTATAGCAGACACACAATCGTATAACGCATCAAGATATGTTGCGTAGTGGTAACTCATAACAAGAGGAATAGCACCAATTAGGCTTAATATTATTCAAGAAAGACCTGTTATTACTAGTGCTTGCCGCCTACTTAAATTACCAGGTTTTAATGTAGCAAACATAAGAGATGAGCCAGTAAAAAGTGATATTCCGCATGCTATTAAGTACCTATATGCTGGGTCTCATTCCTGAAAAATGATAGCACATATAAGAGGAATAGCAAAAGTAACTGTTGAGAACAAAACTAAAATCCCTAGGTAATGACAAATTGATTTAATATCTTCTAAGTTAAGCCTTGTTCACATAGAATTGTTTAGTTATCCAAGTAAAAACACTACTAGAATAATCAATATTCAAATTAAAAATAAAAAACTAATAACACCTAAAACAATAGTAATAATATTAGCTATTCGTTCAATCTCTTGTTTTAATATATTGTTTATTTTAGACTTTATGTTTGGCATACTATTTTTTAAAGTAAATGATTAATTAAAATTACAGATAGCATAGCCATATGTCTAACAAAATCAAATGCAAAAAGTTTTTTAATCATTACTTTATTTACTTATTTTTTATTTTTTTGAAAACCTTTGTTACTAAATGGTATGGTCTTCTTAAAATTTTATATGGAACACTTAATACTTTAACTGTAGTGTTTAAATATTTGTTATTAAAACGGTCAGCCTGTTTAA
>CAVGFB010000038.1:0-2653 GCA_963628375.1 Gorillivita sp. (SeqCode) | reverse complement strand
AATATATACCATACAATGCTATAGCATTGTATGGTATATATTACAGACTCTATAGTTTTACATTCTTACCAATTTTTGGCCTTATTAGAGCAGCAATGCCAATATTAGGTTATTGTTATGGAGCAGGGGATCATAGAAGATACGAACAAACATTAAATAGAACATGTATTATCAGTGTTTGTATTACTACTGTCTGAGCCTTAATTTTCTTTGCATTTCCTGAAGTCTTACTAGGGTTGTTTAATCCAAATGAAGAACTTTTAAAAATCGGTCCTGTTTGCTTTAGAATAATGAACGCATCGTTTTTATTTGTAGGAATTTCAATTCCGATATCTAATACTTTTGGAGCAGCAGGTAAATCAATTTATTCATTTGTTTTGTCATTTACAAGACAAATCTTAATAATCCTACCTGTTTTGTGATTGTTATGTAGAAATTTTGGATTAGATGTTGGGTGATGAGCATTCCCAATTGCTGATACTTTAAATCTTGTTTTAGTGTTTTTTATTTATTATTATTTTAGAAAAAAGTTCTTAAAAAAATTATTTAAACAAAACAATTCATAAAAAATGGTCGGGTGGACAAGACTTGAACTTGCGACCCCACGACCCCCAGTCGTGTGCGCTACCAAACTGCGCCACCACCCGATTGTCATTCTTTTAATAAGGTTGTGTAAACTATAGAAGGCTTAATCTTGATCTATACCGTCAATTATGCCTTTAGGGCATTCTTCTACACAGGTCTCACATGCACTACAGTCATCTTCGTTAACAATCTCAACATGTGTATCACCCATCTCTAAAACATTGCATGGACATGCTTCAGCACAGGCTCCACAACCTGAACACTCATCAAAATCAATATTTGGACGTGGCATATTTCCTCCTTCTTTTATTTATATAATTTTAACGGCTTTGTAATATAACAGATATATATATTATGTTAATAATTAATTTTATATTTTTATAGTAGGTTGAATAAATAGTTGTGATGTTATAATTCCGAGTCATGGACATTTTTTTAACTGTATTATATTGCTTAATAGTATTAAGCATTTTAGTGTTTATACATGAAGGTGGGCATTTTATAGCGGCCCGTGCCTTTGGAGTGAGAGTAACTGAGTTTATGCTAGGACTTCCTGGTCCTAAACTATCTTTTAGATGAAAAGAGACACAATTTGGAGTTACCTGTATTCCACTAGGTGGATATGCAAGAATATGTGGAATGGAACCAGGCAATATGCGGCCATATTTGCCTGAAGTTATGGCTTGTGTTTGAAGATACGGAAAAGTATCTGCGTCTGATATCTCTAGACAGATAAATATTGGTAAAAAATATGTAGATGATGCTCTAGATGAGCTTGTTGACTGAGGTAGCATTGAAAGAGCTTATAAAGATGAGCCTCAAGATCTATATTATGCTTCTGCAATTAACGGGTTTAATAGAGGAGAGGCTAGAGATGTTGAAGATATAAATGCATCTTTTGAGTCTGAGTATTCTAAACAATATAGGTCTCTAAATTTTGCTAAAAGATGTTTGGTCATCCTAGCAGGTATAATTATAAATCTGTTGTTTGCAATTATTATTTTTGTTGTTTTATATTCTGTTATAGGAGTTGACATTCAAACCGGTGTTGCAGACGAAATCAAACACATAAATTTGAATCCCATTCAGGCAATACAGTATGGGTGCATGTATATAGGTGCTGTGTGTCAAGCAGTTGTTAACTTGTTCAATCCAAGTACAGCAGCTGAGACTGTATCTAACTCAACATCTTTAATAGGGATAGCAGTTGTCTCTAAAAGCGCAGCTGATCAAGGTATTTGAGTGTTTATGCAATTTATGGCAATGATATCAGCATCACTTGGAATTATGAACTTGCTTCCAATTTTGCCACTTGATGGGGGAAGATTTCTTATAGAAATAATTCAAGTTACTATCAGAAAAAACGTTAGTGAAAAGGTTGTTAATACTATAAGTTTTCTAGGCATGGCAGCAATGATTATATTTTTTGTGTTTATGATGAATCAAGATGTTCAGAGATTCATATTAGGAAATTAATATTTGTTTATTTTAAGGAGAAATTATGGCAAAAGGACAAAAACAAAGTTTAAAACAGCGTAACGCAAAAGTTGCAGCAGCAAAACGTAGAGAAGAAGAATATCAAAAAAGAAAGTTAAGATCACAAAGTATAAAAAAGATTGTAACAATCGTTGTTTGTGTGGTATTAATTTTAGGTTTGAGTATTCCTACAATGGCACTTACTGTATGTAAAGCGCAAAATAAAAGCACTAATACTGAACAATCAAGTGATACAAACTCTAGCTCAGACAATCAAGATACTCAAAATAGCGAATAAAATAACAAACTTTTAGTTATTTAATATGTTTGGCATCGGAGGATTTGAGTTATTTATAATTTTACTTTTTGCAGTTGTAGTTATAGATCCTAAAGAATTACCGAACGTTTCAAAAAATATAGGTATTTTTATTAAAAAACTACAAAATGCAAAAAGTGAAGTAGAAGATATTGCAAAAAATGAAATTTCAAAATTTGAATCAGAAAACTCAAATAAAGATACGTCTTTAAATAACAAAACACACATCAGCAATACGTATAAACCTCACCTCCCAGATAATGCAGGCGCTAAAAG
>CAVGFB010000037.1:0-13212 GCA_963628375.1 Gorillivita sp. (SeqCode) | reverse complement strand
AAATAGGAAGGATAGACTAAGGAGGATAAAATGAACATTAAACCTATTGGCGATAGAGTCGTTGTTAAAGCAGATGAAGCTGAAGAAACAACAGCTGGCGGTTTGATATTGACAAACGACAGTAAAGAAAAACCTTCTACAGGTAAAGTTGTTGCTGTAGGAGAAGGCAAAGCATGTAAACATACAGGTGAGGTTGTTCCTGTTCCTGTAAAAGTTGGAGATAAAGTTCTATATTCAAAATATGGTGGAACAGAAGTAAAAATTGATGGAGAAGACTTATTGATTTTACGTGCTGAAGATCTTCTAGCTATTGTTTAATTTTAGTTAGAAATAGACTTAAGATATTTTATTTAATTTAAGGAGGAATAATGGCAAAAGAAATTAAATTTGAAAATGATGCTAGAAATGGTCTAGCAAAAGGTGTTAATAAATTAAGCTCTGCTGTAAAAGTCACTTTAGGGCCTAAGGGGCGCTATGTTGCACTAGAGAAAAGCTATGGTGCACCTACAATCACAAATGATGGAGTTACTGTTGCTAAAGAAGTTGAACTTGAGGATAAAGTTGAAAACATGGGTGCTCAAATGGTTAGAGAGGCTGCGGTAAAAACAAATGATGTTGCTGGTGATGGAACAACAACGGCTACTCTTTTAGCTGACGAAATCGTAAAAGAGGGTTTACGTAATGTTGCTGCAGGAGCTGATAGTCTAGCTATTCGTCGAGGAATTCAAAAAGCAACAGATGCAGTTGTTGAAAATATTCGCAAAAATAGTAAGAGCGTTGATTCTAAAGATCAAATTGCAAATGTTGGAACAATTAGTGCAGGAGATCCTGTCATTGGTAATAAAATTGCTGAAGCTATGGAAGCTGTTGGAAAAGATGGAGCAATTAGTGTTGAAGAAAATCAAACCAGCTTTGGAATTGATATGGATATTGTTGAGGGCATGCAGTGAGACAAGGGATATATTAGCCCTTATATGGCAACAGACTCTGAAAAAATGGAAGCAGTCTTGAGTAATCCATACATTATGTTAACGGATCAAAAAGTTACAAATATCCAAGATATGGTAAAACTTTTAGAAGAGATAATGCGTTCATCTAGACCACTTGTTATGATTGCTGAGGATGTTGAGGGAGAAGCTCTAGCCACTTTACTTGTTAACAAATTACGCGGAACACTAAATTGTGTAGCAATTAAAGCTCCAGGCTTTGGAGATAGACGTAAACGTATTCTTGAAGATATAGCTATTGTTACAGGTGGTACAGTTATTGATAAGGATTTAGGTCTTAATTTAGCTGATGCAAAAATTGACATGTTAGGTTCTGCAAAAACTGTTAGAGTTGATAAGGATAACTTCTTAATTGTTGATGGACTTGGCAATAAAGAGGACATTCAAGAAAGATGTGATCAAATTAAAGCAGAAATAGAAAGAACAGAAAGTGAGTTTGATCGTGAAAAACTTACTGAAAGGCTATCTAAATTAAGTGGTGGTGTTGCCGTTATTAAGGTTGGTGCTGCTACAGAATCAGAACTTAAAGAAAAAAAGAGTCGAATTGAAGATGCTCTGCAAGCTACTCGTGCAGCTGTTGAAGAGGGTATAGTTGCTGGTGGTGGAGTTGCTCTACTTAATAGTATAAAATGTTTAGATGATATTGATGTTTCAAAAGATGAAGCAGTTGGTGTGGATATTGTAAAGAGATCACTTGAAGCTCCATTACGTGCAATTGCTAATAATGCTGGTTATGAAGGCAGTGTAATTGTTGAAAAGGTAAAAGGACTAAATCCTGGTGAAGGATTAAATTGTTCAACTGGCGAGTATGGCAATATGATTGACATGGGTGTTAATGATCCAGTAAAAGTAACAAGAACAGCTCTTCAAAGTGCTGCAAGTGTTGCAGGCCTTATATTGATTACAGAAGCTACAATTAATGATATTCCTGAAAAGCCAGATCCTGCAGCTAGTGCTGCTGCTATGGCAGGTGCTGGAGCAGGTGGCGGAATGCCAATGATGTAGGCAATGCTTAATTAAATTTAACAGTTATTTAAAAAACTGATATGATTTAGACCCTGTTATAAAGCAGGGTCTTTTATTATGTTGTAAATTTAGGTGAACAAAAATGGATAAAAACTATATTAGAAATATTGCAATAGTTGCTCATGTTGATCACGGGAAAACTACACTCGTAGATAAGCTCTTGGCAGCTACAAATGTATTTAGGCAAAATCAAGATGTTGAAGATAGAGTTTTAGATAGCGATGATCAAGAAAGAGAACGCGGCATTACAATAACCAGTAAAAACATTTCAATCAAGTATAAAGATTATAAAATCAATATAATAGATACACCAGGCCATGCTGACTTTGGAGGAGAAGTTGAAAGAGTACTTTCTATGGCAGATGCAGCTCTTTTAATTGTTGATGCTTTTGAAGGTCCTATGCCGCAAACTAGATTTGTTCTAAAGCATGCACTAGAATGCGGTCTTAAAATTATTGTAGTTGTAAATAAGTGTGACAGAAAAGGTGCAAATCCAAATAATGCAATTGATCAAGTTTTTGATCTCATGATAGATTTAGGTGCTAATGATAGTCAACTTGAATTTCCTATAATTTATACATCTGCACTTGATGGGTATGCAAGGTATAGTTTAGACGATGACAACATGGATATGATTCCCTTGCTTGACATGATAATTAAAGAGGTTCCAGCTCCTAGAGTAGAAAATGTAGATAATTTCATGCTTCAAGTATCAAGCGTTGACTTTTCAACTTTTGTTGGCAGAGTTGCTATTGGAAGAATTAAATCAGGCAAGATAGAGAAGAATCAGAAAGCATTTATTTGTCCACAAACAGATGATGTGTATGAGGCCATCATAAAACAAATTTATGTATTTGAAAACCTAGATAAGAAAGAGGTTGATGAAGTTTGCGCTGGTGATATTGTAGCTTTGGTAGGTATTGTTAACGTTGATATTGGAGATTGTGTTATAGCATTAAATGACGAGAATACTAATGACAGCAATCTTAATAATATTGCTTATGAAGTATCTAAAAAATACTTTAAAGAAATTAAAATAGAACCTCCGACAATGTCAGTAATTTTTGAAGCAAATTCATCCCCTTTAGTTGGTCTTGATGGTGATATTGTAGGTGCTAGACAACTAAAAGAACGTTTGATACTTGAGAGCAAGTCAAACATAAGCATGAAGATAGAGCAAATTCCAGAATCTAGTTCCATTAAAGTCTCAGGTAGAGGAGTTTTGCACTTATCTGTACTAATGGAGGCAATGCGCCGCGAAGGCTTTGAGTTTCAAGTAGGAAGACCAGAGGTAATTGTAAAATATAGGGATGGTCAAAAATTAGAACCAATAGAGGAGGCTGTTGTTGATGTTGATGAACAGTATTCAGGTAAAGTAATTGAGATTTTTGGAAGTTGCGGAGCAGAAATGTCTGAGATGTTTAATAAAGATGGTAAAGTGCATATAATTTTTAACATTCCAAGCAGAGGAACAATGGGACTTAACACTAAACTTATGAATGCAACACATGGATCAGCAACTTTGTTTCATCATTTTGATCATTATGGTTCTGTAAGCCTTCCTCCTTTAATTCGTAAATGTGGTTCACTGATTAGTATTAGTAAAGACAAAGCTGTAGCTTATGCATTAGATACATTGCAACAAAGGGGAGTATTGTTTGTGAAACCTGGAGATATGTGTTATGAAGGAATGATAGTAGGTCAGTCTGCTAAAGAAGAGAATATTCAAGTTAATGTTGCTAAGTCTAAACATTTAGGCAATCAGCGAGCTAGTGGATCTGACAAGGCAATTGAACTTACTCCTCCAAAAACATTTACACTAGAAGAAGCTCTTGAATATATTGACGATACTGAACTTGTCGAAGTAACTCCAAAATTTATAAGGCTACGTAAGCGAATACTTTCTAAAATTGAACGTAAACGAGCGGGACAGTTATAAATAATAAAAATAATAATTCGTTTATAAAATATCTATATACTTTTAAAAAATTATTTATTTAAAAAATCGGATATTTTTAAATTACAAAAATTATTGTGTTAAAATCACAAAGTTAGGGCATAAAAAGAGGAGATATGAAAACAAAATATCGACGAAAAAAATATCGATTGTGATGGTCATATAGTATCTTTTGTGCCAATATGTCTCGCTAAAACACTTTAGTTTTCTCATATCTGGCATAAATTTTTGACCAGATAATCCTTATTTCTATAACGTCTGTATTATTAAATTACTCTGTAGTTTAAGTTTTGTATGTAACAAAGTTTTGAGGTGTAACTATGATTTATTTATCTCAGATGTTAAAACGTCCTGTAAAAGACGTTAATAATAACAAAATTGGTGTTATTAGTGATTTAGCAATATCTACTGGAGAGGTATTTCCTCGTATTACGTCTCTTGCATTCAAAGGGCCAGACAAAACTCCTATAATGATAAGTTGAAGAAAGTTTGTTGAATGTATTGATGAGGAGGGAGTAAAACTTAAAGTTGAACAAAAGGATATAAGATTTTCTTACTTGCAACCTCAAGAAGTGCTAATTGCTAGAGATCTTATGAACAGGCAAATTGTAGATACTCAAGGTCTGAAAGTTGTACGAGTTAACGATTTGAAATTAAGTGAGTATGGTAATCAATTAAGACTTTTAGGTGCTGAAGTTGGAATAAGAGGACTTTTAAGAGGACTATCTCCATTTCTTGAAAAGTTAGTTTGTAAGTTTTGTAAGTTGATTAAAAAACCTCTCCACGAACAATTAATTGCCTGAAATTATATGGATTTGCTTGATAGGGATCTATCTAAAGTAAAACTTTCTGTTTCACACAAAAGACTTGAAGAGCTTCATCCTGCTGATGTTGCTGATATATTAGAGCAGCTAGATCCTGCAAAACGTGCTCAAGTATTTCAGATGTTAGATTTTCAGCAGGGAGCGGATACTGTAGCTGAGCTTCAAGATGACTTGCAAGCAGAGTTTCTCGATTACATGGATGATAAAAAAGCATCTAAACTACTAGGAGAGATGGATCCTGATGATGCTGTTGATATTGTTCGTGATCTTCCTTATGAAAAGGCAGAGAAAGTTCTTCGTTTAATGGGCCTTAAAGATGCAAATAAAATAAGGCAACTTTTAGGTTATAAGGATGGTACAGCTGGCGGTATGATGACTACACAATATGTTGCCGTGAATGAAAATAAAACTGTAAATCAAACAATAGATGTTTTGCGAGAGTTAGATGACGATCATCCTCCAGTTCACTATGTATATGCACTTAATGAAAAAAAACAACTTGTTGGAGTAGTATCTCTAAAATCCCTTGCATTAAATAGAGGGAACAAAATCATAAAAAATATAATGCATAGTGATGACATAATTACTGTAAATCCTGAGGTTGAAGAGGAAGAAGTTAGTAATGATATTTTTAAATACGATCTTACTGCAATGCCTGTAGTTGATGAGAAAAACGTGTTACTTGGTATTGTAACAACTGAGGATGCATGAGACGCAATAGAAGAGGAAGGAAGCTTTGTTTCAAAAAACAAAACTGCAGTAAAAATCGTAACAATCACTTTAGGATTTGTACTATTTTTGGTTTTTTATACAATTGTGGTTGTATCCATAACAGAATTAATAAAGCAATAAATGGGAAAAGAAAGTCAAAATATAAAAAGGTTAAATAATTCTTGTGAATTACAAAACTCTAACTCACAAGAAAAATCTTCTAAAACAGGGCAGAAAAAATGAGCAAAGGTTGTTTTGTTTCTGTCTGCACTAGGCCCTGGAATTGTTACAGCAATGGCAGGTAATGATACTGATGGTATTGTTATATACAGTACTGCAGGAGCAAATTTTGGATACAACACTCTATGAACTATACCATTGATGTGTTTGTTTTTGATTGTAGCTCAAACAACTACTGTTACTATGGGCACAGTAACGGGAAAGGGCTTTGCTGCCCTTATTAGAGAGAGATTTGGCATTAGGCTAACTGCCTTTGCCATGTTTTTGTTGCTTATAGGAAACGTAGCTACTACATTTAGTGAATTTGCAGGTATTGCTTCTGGTATGGAGCTGTTTGGCGTATCAAGGTATATTACAGTACCAGTGTCAGTTATTGCTGTTTGAGTTTTGGTAGTTGGCGGAAATTATAAACGTATAGAAAAGGTTTTTTTGATCTTGAGTTGCGTTTTTATTACCTATTTTATAGCTGCAGTTCTCTCAAAACCAGATTGAACGTCTGCTGCACATGATACTGTTGTTCCTCAGATATTGCCTGATTCAGGATATTTATCGTTAATTATATCAATGATTGGAACTACAATTTCTCCATGAATGTTATTTTTTATGCAGAGTAACATTGTAGAAAAGGGTAAAGGAAAAAATAAAAATAACTTAAAAAAAGACGTATTTACTGGCAAAGTGGATGCTATTAGTGGCAGCGTAGTTGCGTTAATTGTCGCGTGATTTATTATTGTAACTACCGGTACAGTTCTATTTCCGCAAGGAATTACAGTAGACAGTGCTAAAGAGGCCGCAGAAGCCCTAAAGCCTTTTGCAGGAGTTTATGCAGAAACTCTTTTTGGAGTAGGACTTGTTGCAGCATCGTTTTTAGCTGCTTGCGTGTTGCCACTGTCCACCAGTTTTGTAATTTGCGAGGCTTTTGGTTGAGAAGCTGGAGTTAGTTTTAGCTGAAAAGAAGCTCCAATATTTAAAGGCATCTTTACGTTTTTAATTATATTATCTGGAATTATTGTTTTGTTACCAGATGCTAATTTAATGAAGATTATGACAACATCCCAGTTTATAGGCGGATTAATTTTACCCTTTTTGCTTGTTTTTATGGTAATAATTGCATCTGACAAACATATTATGGGCAAGTTTGCAATAAAAAGAGTAAGTAAGGCTTTACTTTGATTTACAATAGTTGTTGTGAGTAGCTTAACTGTTGCTCTTGTTTACTTTGAGTATTTTGCGAATTAGAGTTTTTTAAATTTTGCGATTTTGGTATAATTACCTTTCTCTAGCGGGTGTTGCCAAGCGGTAAGGCATCAGCTTCCCAAGCTGATATGCGCGGGTTCGATTCCCGTCACCCGCTCCAAAATTTTTTTATACTTAACTGAACAAAATTTTCGTATAAGAGTTAAGCGATAAGGTTTTTTTACTTATAACTTATTTGATTTCTTAAAATATCCTAAAAATAAACTTGCAAGTCTTGACAGTTAAAGTGTTCTGAATATAATGTATTTGCATAAGAATTTATACATTAAGGAGGTGTAATTATGTTAGAGTCAGTAATAGTAGGATGAAGAAGAAGAAAAATTTTATAGTCAGACTAAACTTACAAAAAGAGAGGAAATTATGTTAATAATTATCAATTAAAATATTTACTTATAATTTAAGAATTAATAATCAACCAAGGTTTTACCTTGGTTCTTTTTTTATAATCATATAAATTAATATAATTTAAAACTTTTATTTTTCCGTTTGTTAGATGATAAATTTATATCACCACTATAAAGTGTGTATTACTAAAATACATATAAAATCCTTAAAACATCCTAAAAATTGACTTTCAAATCTTGACAGTGATGTTGTCCTAGGTATAATATAGATTGTAAAGAATTTATACAATGGAAGGAGTAAATATGTTAGAGCTAGACATTCTTGAAAAAATTAGAAGAAGGGTAATTATACATTCTTAAACAAAAATTATTAGAAAATAAGGGAGGTGAAATTATGTTAGAGTCAGTTATCATAGGAAAATGCATAGTAAAATAAAAATTTAAAAGTAAAATAAGTTTACTAAATAATAAAAATAGAACCAAGAAAATTCATGGTTCTATTTTTTTACAGAAAATTATTAATGTAATAATATTATTCTTCTAGTTTTCAAGCGTTTGTTTCATCTTTTATTCCATATTTTTCAGGCTTAAATACTAATTTGTTTCCTTGTTTAATATCTTTTGCGTAATCTTTAACAATGCTTATAGCCTTAGGAGATAGGGCAACCAAAACAAGAATATTAATCCACCCCATAAGCCCCATACCGATATCAGCTAAATTTCATATAAATTCTGCTTCAATCAAAGTACTTGCAACCATAGTAACTAAAAAGACAACTTTTATGAAGTTTATAAGAATCTTGTTTTCTTTTTTTACTAAGAATTTTAAGTTGCTTTCAATAAGGTAGTAATAACCAACAATTGTACCTAAAGCAAAGATTGCAATCAAAAATGCTAGAACGCCTGGTGCTCATCCTTCTAAGACTTCGCAGCTATCAAGACCAGCCTGAACTCATTCAGCACCTGCATGAACCCCAGGGAACAAAGCACCTGTATAAATTGTTGAATTAGTACTTATATCAACTACCTGACAAGATCCTGACATTAAGATAATTAAGGCTGTAGCAGTACAGATAATCAATGTTGACAGCAATACAGACAAGCCTTGTAGTAAACCTTGCTTCATAGGGTGGTTACATCTTGCAGCTGCAGCAAAAGATCCACCGGGACCATAACCAACATCTGTTGAGAAAATTCCACGTCTAATTCCCATAGCAATTGCAGATCCTAAAATTCCACCAAAGATAGGATGTGCACCTAAAGCTGAAGAAATTATTGTGTAAAAAACATCTCCAATTAGATTTCAATGATGAGCAATAACTACAATGGAAAAAGCCAGGTAAAGAAAACATTTTAAAGGTGTAAGATAAGCTTCAACTTTCCCAATACGCTTAATACCACCTCATATGATAAATGCAATACCTATTGCAGCAACTATAACCGTTGCAGTTTTATCTGTATGAAATGCATGTTCAATACTATTAACAACAGTATTACTTTGAACACCTGGGAGTAAAACTCCCATACCGATTATGGCAAGTACTGCAAAAACGATTGATAAATATTTTGAGATGAAAGGGTTTTTAATTCCTTTTTTAATGTAGTAAGCAGGACCGCCAAGATATTCATCACCTCTTTTTTCTTTATATGCTTGACCAAGCACTGCTTCAACTATTGCTACAGCACTACCTATCAGTCCAAAAATTCAAATTCAAAATATTGCACCAGGACCTCCAGTAGCAATTGCAGTTGCAATACCTGCAACATTTCCTACACCAACACGTGAGCCTAAAGCTATTGCAAAACCCTGAAATGGTGATATTCCTTTGTCTGATTTATCGTCTTTTTCAAGTAGGGTAGATATCATTTTTCCAAAAAATCTAAATTGAGGAAATATCATCCTAATAGAAAAATACAAAGACACTACAATGATTAGACCAATAAATACGTTACTTGAAACGCAATCTTTTACAATTTGAGAAATTTCATTAATTTGTTCCATTTTTCTTCTTTCTGACTATATTATTTTTTTGATTTAGAATTTGTTTTAAAACTGCTTTTAAATCTTTTACATAATTTACATGCAGATTTTGTGGCAGCGATACCGCCTTTTGCAGTTTCTTTTAGGTTTGGTGACATATAATCGCCAACTTTTTGAAGAGTGTCAACTACTTCATCAAAAGAAATAAAACCTTCAATACCTGACAGTGCAAGCTCAGCAGCTACAAAAGCACCAGTTGCACCTAATGCGTTTCTTGATTGGCAAGGTACTTCAACTAAGCCTCCTACAGGATCGCAAACCAGACCTAACATATTTTGTATTGCATACCCAGCTGCACTAAAGCATTGTCTTGGGGTTCCCCCGAATAACTCAACTAACGCACTTGCAGCCATAGATGAAGCAGAGCCAATTTCAGCTTGACACCCTCCCTCAGCTCCTGATACATTTGCATTGGTTGATATGATACTACCTATAGCACCTGCATTCGCTATTGCCATAATTATTTGCTCATCATCAAAATTATGCTCTTCTTTTGCAGCTAACAAAACAGCTGGCAAAACGCCTGAAGATCCAGCAGTTGGTGCGGCAACAATTAGACCCATTGATGCATTAACTTCTAAAACACCCATTGAATACATTATAGTTTTTGTAATTAAATCTCCACAAATAGCTTTTTTATTTTTATAGTGCTGTTGAATTTTTCTAGCTTCCCCTCCAATAAGTCAACCTTTGTGATCTTGCTGTGATATGCTTTCATGAATGCAATTTTGCATAACAGTTCATACATCAGTTAACTTTTTTTTGACATACTCCATTGTGTCTTGTTGAGATTCAGTTTCAAGATTGATTGCCACTTCAGAAATAGGCATTTTATGTTTATCGCACAGCTTTAGTAGTTCTTTTCCATTTTTAAATAAGTAATTCATAATAATCCTTTAGATGTCTATATTTTTAATAGATTCCAAGTTAAACCTTATTGCTGTTACCACTTGAGGTAGTTTTGCAAGTGTTGATGTTAAGTCTAAATTTATCGATTCTTCTGATTCTATAACAATGTATGAAGTATCTTCATCCGTATTTGTATACAGCTGCATTGCTTCTACACCAACATCAAAAGAGGCAATTATAGCTGTTATTCGAGCGAGCATTCCAGGATCATTTTTAAGATACAAAATTAGTGCATTGTGCTCGCCATTTATTCGAACTCTAATGTCATTAATCATTCTAATTCTTATAGCTCCACCACCTATGGACTCGCCTAAAACTCTAAATTTATATCCATCAGTACACTCTATATTAATATTTACTGTGTTTGGGTGATAGTTGTTTATAGAACGATCCTCAATAAATTCTACATCAATACCCTTCTTTTTTGCAATATCTAGAGAGTCTCTAACTCTCAAATCATCCATAGATATACCCAAAAGGCCTGCTACTAAAGCTTTATCGGTACCGTGTCCTCTATATGTTTCTGAAAATGATCCAAATAAAGTAAATGTTATTTTTTTAAAATCCTTGTTTGGGCAAATAATTCTTGCTATCAAAGCAATTTTTAATGCACCTGCAGTATGCGAACTTGAAGGTCCAACCATTACAGGTCCTATAATGTCAAACATACTTGGAACCATACACAATCCTTTCAATTGCTGTAAATATAAAATTGCACACATTATACTAAATTACATTTTGAATTATCTAGAAAAATGAGAATTAATGCAATTCGCTTTTGTTGGTTATAAGATAAAAAGTTGTATTTTAAGTAAATTTTTTATTCCTCTTTTTTACTCCACATGTGAAATTCAAGATATACAGGAATAATGTAAAAATTAAATTATTTTAAAAACAATTTGACTTACTTAATTGTGAAAATATAATTCTTATATATAAATGCTTAGATAAATCAAACAAGGAGAAGTTATGAAAATAAACGTAAATAAGAGAATGAGAAATTTAATGGTTGGAGGCTTGTTGACTATAGTAATGACAATTTTAGTGTCATTGTTTGTAGCAAACTTTAAGGCACAGGATGTAAAGGCTTATGCACAAGATGCTAAAAGTAATAATGCAAGCGATGATTGTGTTGTAACAATAGCAAGCGAACATGACGGCAATACTCAAACTTTCAATTATGATAGTTTTGGGGATGCTTGATTTGAAGTTAATAATAAAAGTGAATTTTTAAACGGGAAAACTACTTTTACTTTAAACAAAGATGTAGAAATATATAATTCTCAAATAGAAAATCCAAGTAGTGATTTTTTCAAGAATTACAAAGAAGAATACAATAATAAATGTTTTGGATGCAAAGGAAATGGTGAGCAGTATCAAGGTAAGGGCAATAACGATCATTTTTTACTTGCTATGTCAGGGGAAACGCTGACCGTAGACCTAAATGGTCATAAGCTTTTTAAGGCAGAAGGTGTTGCAAATTATATATTTACTCCAACACTTCAAGTTGATCATAGAAATGTCAGTTTAGTTTCGAATAATGAAATAAAGTCAGAAGAAGACTATGGAAAAATAGATGCTGTATCCATTTTTAATAATAATGGAGACATCAACAAAACTTTATCAATAAAAAATGTTAAATTTGATGGAAAAATATGAAATAACATTGAGTTTTTAGACTGTAGTGGTGTTAGGTGTAAAACTCAATATGGGTTAGAAATAGATAATTGTTTATTTACAAATTATTGTTATCGCAGTCCTATCGAAGTTGGAAGTGCAATTGACAAAATAAACCATTTGAGTAATTTTAAAAATGAAACAATAATTAAAAATACAAAATTTATATCTAATGTAGCAGTAGAAGGATCAAAAAAAACACATGGAGGAGCTATTCATGCAGATGATTTTGTAGCTAATTTTAATATAGATAATTGCGTATTTAATTCTAATTCTGCTTTAGAGGATGGTGGTGCTATCATGCTTTGAGGAGCAGATGATTACTATAACCCTGTAAGACATTCTGACAATGGTATTTGGACTCAAACCAATGTTACAAATTGCACCTTTGAGTCTAATCAAGCAGGAAAAGAAGGGGGAGCAATATGGAATAATAACGTTTACTTTGTTGTTGCTGATTGTAAATTTATAAATAACAAAGCTAATTCAAATGGCGGTGCTATAAAAATTGGAGAACCTTGAGATCAGTCTGTTTTCCAGGCTCGCCGTCCACAGTGTGGTCTTTCTTTTGACACTACAGATATGAGCCATTATGAATACAGACAATGAGATTGTGATACAGATATGGAATGAAGAGATAGAAACATAAAAAATAATGAAACTATTTTTTCAGGAAACAATGCAGGTGGATCTGGTGGTGCTATAGATATTCCTAAGGACAGATTGCCTTTATTTGCAGGTAGAATGATTTTTAAAGACAATAGAGCACATAGCAAAGGTGGAGCTATAAATCTAGAGTGTGGGTTAAACTATAAAACATATATCTCTTTTCAGCCAAATACATACCTTTATGCAAGAAATAACTGAGTAAAAGCGTTTGGATTTACTACTGAACAAAACATCCATCTTGAAGATGCAGGCTTTGATCACTTTGGAACCTCATGTTTACTTATTACATGTGAGATAGATAAAAATTCTGAATTTGGAATCTGAACAGTGAGAAATAGACATAAAGTGATTAGACTTCGTGATAATGTGAGATGAGACAATGCTTGAGTAGGAAGCCACGTGGTTTGTGATGGTGACTGTGGAGGTCATGCATGATTTGTAAATGAAGGTGATTATATAAAATATTGATACGATAATTAGGAAAATAAAAATAAAAAAGTACTATTAAATCAATAGTGCTTTTTTATTCCTCTTTTTTACTCCACACGTG
>CAVGFB010000036.1:0-8602 GCA_963628375.1 Gorillivita sp. (SeqCode) | reverse complement strand
ATCCTATTCATATTTTTAAGAATATCATGAGATACATGTTGAATAGGAATATCAAAATAATTAACTAAATTTTGATGTTTTTTAATAACGTAAATTAAATTTTTATTTATAGCATCTGGTTGAATATATAAAACTCTAAAGTATGTGTCCTTAAACTCAAATGCAAGATTATCTAATAATCAAGCAAGATTAAAAGAGCAAGTAATGTTATTTAATTCTTTAGAATTTAAGTCTATTCCTCATGATCCACAATCTTGAGCTACTAAAACTATCTCTTTTGCTCCATGTTTAATTTTATTAATAACATCATCTTTAATATCTGTATATTTAATACTTTTGTGTTTTCCTCTAATTTTTGGAATCATACAATAAGAACATTGCCTATTACAGCCATCTGAAATTTTTACATAAGAACATACATATTTTGAATTATCAGTTATATTTTCTTGAGAATTTAAATTTTCTTCTTTATTACTGATACTTACATTGTCTAAGTTAAAAATTTTTTTTATATAAAATAGAATTTTATCTTCATCCTTGCATTTAACAAAAGCATCCGCTTCAATAAGGCTAGATTCTAGCTTGTCTTTATATCTAGAGCACATACATCCTGATACAATTATCTTTTTATTAGGGTATGTATTTTTATAATCAAAAAAAGTATCCACGCTTTCTTGTGTGGCACTTTGTATAAATGCGCATGTATTTAGAATTATACAATCGCACAAATCAATATCATCAGTTACTTTAACTCCAGAAGATATAAGAATATCTTTCATTGTATTTGTATCACATAAATTTTTAGCGCATCCTAATGTATCAAATGCAACTGTTATATCAGAAAGGTTTAAAATTCTTTTCATGTAATACTACCTTGTTTTATTTTGAGACTGTTGTCAAGTGTTTAAAATTTGATTAAAATCAACAGTATAGGTATATACACCATTTGAAGAAAGCACCGGTTCAACAGTAGCTCCATCTACAGTTATAGTTAAAAGCTTAGGACTAGATGTAACAAACTTTAAAGTAGTCGTAACATCAAAGCTTTGGGTTTCACCTGCTCTTAGTTTTCTAGCAACAGTAGGAGTTTTATTTGTTCCTTCGTATATTTCTACATATGGGGTTTGACCTTCATTTACTTTATAAGCAAAAACAGCTTTTGTAGGTTTTGACTCCTCTTGTTTTTGAGTAGTATTATTAGAATTTGAGTTATTTGATTCAGTAGAAGTTTTTTCAGGATCTGTTAGTCCTGTAACATTAACATTACTAACATCTGTTTTTGAGTTTGTATATTGTCCACTTGTAACAAATACAACTAATATTACAATTAAAATCAGAACAGATATAAAAACAATAAATATAGGAAATGATAAGTTAGATGGAAATTTAAAGCCATTTTTATTATTATGATTATAAATATGCATACTTGAAAAATTAATTTTATTAGTATTTTCTTGTTGCTTATCTATGTTATATAGACTTTCATGCTGGTCATATTTATCAGACCTTTCTTTTAGCTTATTACGTTTTTTTGCATCTCGTCTTTGTTCATAGGCATTTACGTTATTTGTACTCTCGCTTTGATTTTTTTGTTGACGACGCTTTAGCCTTTCTTTAGCATTAAGATAATTGTCTTGCTCATCAAAGTCTTTAATGATATCAAATGAACGTGATTTATTGTTTTGTAGCGAACCTGTACTATTATTCTGTCTTGTATTGAGATTATTCTTGTAAATATGGGGAAGGTTAATAGTTTCTCTGCTATAGAAACTATTAGTTCTTTTTTGCGTAACATTTCTGTAGTCATTTTCATCTGATTTATTATTGTTTTTAGAAATTGACTCAAGGCGTTGTCTTGGAGTATATGACTGTGTATAGTTTTTTGATATAGTAGGTATACGTCTTCGATTTTCAGTTAATACATTTCTTTTTGTTATTTTATTTTCATTCCAGTTATAATCATTTTCTGACTTTAAAAACATCTCTGTAATCTTATACGCATCCAAACCTAAAAGTCTTGCATAAGATCTAATCATATTTTTAGAAAATCCTTGCGGAGGGATCTTAGAAAAATCACCATTTTCTAAAGCCTGTATAATATCTTTTCTGACACGTAATTCTGTAGATACATCAGCAATAGACAATTTTAGGTTTTCTCTGGTATTTCTTAAAATGTCGTTATAGTTGTTCATATTATATGTGCTTATTTGTCTTCGTAATCATATCTAGTTTTAAGTGCTTCTAGTTCAACTAAATCAATTAAAACATCTCTAGGTTTTGAGCCATTTGCAGGACCTACTATACCCTTTTCTTCAAGCATATCCATAATTCTACCTGCTCGTGCATATCCAACTTTAAATCTTCTCTGTATTGCTGAGGTGGAGCCATATCCAGAAGATACAACCATGTCTGCTGCATTTCAAATTAAATCATCATCTGAATCAGAAGATTTAGATGATTTATCTAAGGTACCACTTTTATTTATAGAAATTAAATTAGTCTTTAATATATCTTCTTCATAATCAGGATTTGATTGATTTTTTAAGTGTTCAACAACTTTAAATATTTCTTCTTCTGATACATAGCATCCCTGCAACCGAAGTGGTTTTTGAAATTCAGGCTTTATAAAAAGCATATCTCCAAGACCAATCAAAGTCTCAGCACCTCCAGTATCAAGGATTACTCTAGAATCTATGCCGCTTGCAACATTAAAAGCAATCCTATTTGTTATATTTGCTTTAATAAGACCAGTAACCACGTTTGTAGATGGACGCTGTGTAGCAACAATTAAGTGAATACCAGCAGCTCTTGCAAGTTGGGCTATTCTAGATATTGAATATTCAACCTCTTTGCCGTTAGCCATCATCAAATCAGCTAATTCATCAATAATAATGACAATATAAGGAAGCTGCTTGATATCAGGGTCTTTATTATTATCTTTATTGTTTAATACAAACTTGTTAAAATTAACAATGTTTCTAACACCCACTTTACTAAACAATATTAGCCTGCGTTCCATTTCTGCAACGCCTCAACTAAGGGCACTAGCAGCTTTTTGTGGGTCTGTAACAACAGGAACAAGCAGATGTGGAATGTTGTCATATGGAGTAAATTCCACACGTTTTGGATCGATTAAAATCATACGAACTTCTGCTGGTGTTGACCGCATAACAATAGACATTATCATGGCGTTTATGCTTACAGATTTACCGGATCCTGTAGTTCCTCCTATTAGTAAATGCGGCATTGTAGAAAGATCAGTAATGATGTTGTTTCCTTCAATATCGCGCCCTATTGCCATCATTAAAGGACCAGATTTAGCATAAGGCAAAACTTCGCTTAACAATACACTTTGACGATGTTTATTTGGAACTTCAATTCCTACATACGTGGTTCCAGGAATTGGTGCAAAAACTCTAACTCCACTTGAAGCTAGTGAAAGAGCTATATCATCGTTTAATGAAGTAATTTTACTAACTCTAATACCAGAAGGCAAATCAACCTTAAATAATGTTACTGTAGGTCCTGCAACTCAACCTACAACATGAGCTTCGATATTGAAATCATTAAGTGTTTTTTCTAAATTTATTGCGGTAGTTTTATAAGTATTTTCATCGTTTTTGTAATCATATTTAGAATTTTGTTGATTTAGTAATGTTAAAGAAGGTAAACTAAAATCTTCACTTGGAATCAAATTAGAAATTGCTGAACTTGACTGATTATTTGATGTTATTTTTTGTGTCTTAGTACCTTCTTTAAGCTCCTTTTTTATTTCAATTTTTTTTGTTGAATTACTATCGTCTAAATTAGAATTATTAGAGATATCAGTTGCATCAAATGTTAAATCTTCAGGATTTATGGATTCATCTTTGATTTTTTCAGTTTTAAAATTTTCTTCATCATTTTTTATATTTTCTATATGTTTGTTATCTACAATATTAAGATTTTTAAAATTAGGAGCATGCATTAGCTTGTTATTGTTATTGTGTTCATTGTTGTTTTGCATTGCGTCACACAATCTTAAACTATCAATATCGTCACGTTTTTGTTTAATTCTTACAATTGATTTTGATATAGAAAATCCTAAAATTATAAAACCTATAATTATAATTCCAATCATAATTATTATAGTAACCAAGCTGCCAAATAAAGTACATATAAGTCATGCAATTGAAGAACCTATAATTCCTCCATAGTTATATATATTATCTAAAACAAACAATTGTTCATAATGACTAGAGCTAATAGATGGGCACGCAACAGAAATTAAAGTTAGCACTGATGGATAAATAAGCAAAAAGCCTATTGTAAGTTTTAGGGTTATTTTTTGCTTTAGCATATGTAGAAAAAAGGAAATTCCAAGAATTATCAATAAAAAAGGCAAAATATAGACTCCTACTCCAAATATAAACTTAAGCGTAGAAGACAATATATTAGAAATTGGAGCGTTTGTTTGCACAAGTAGAATTGCAAACAATATAAAAGCAAAAACGATTAATAGTACACCTAAAATATCTTGTTTAACTTTAGAGCTAAAAATTTTTTTATCTTCTACGTTAGCCTCTGTAGAATTTTGCTTTCTTTTTTGTTTGCCGTGTTCAACTGAATTTAAATTTTCTGTATTATTTGCCATTTTATTTTAAATTTTAATAAATACTTAAATATTATATATTAATAAAAGTATAAATATAGGTAGTTATAGATCTATATAATACATTTATTATATATCAATGATATCTATAATTGATAGTGGCTTTTGCTTTGTTTTATCTCACAACAGCGACATAAGTGAGCTTTTTATATTGCTCTTTATAGTGTTGTAACTTAAGTGTTTTTTTAAAGAATTATTAATTGATTTAACGACCCAATTTTTAAGCTCATGCTGAAAGTATACTTCATCTCCCCCACTCACTCCTCTAAGATGAAGATTTACATCTCCTTGAATCCTATATGTTCTAAAATTAATAGCAACACTTAAAAAAACAATACCATTGCTAGACATAAAATTTCTCTCGGTTAAAACATCTTGAGTGGTGTCACCTACACTTAAACCATCTACATAAATAAGCCCTGTATCAATTGATCCTGCTATTTTTATTTTATGATTATTTAATTCAAGAATATTTCCGTTTTCGCATACAAAGATATTATCTTTTGCAATCCCGCAGTTTTGAGCTAATTTTGAGTGGGCATATAAGAAGTATGTTTCTCCATGTATAGGCATAAAAGCACGTGGCTTACATAATTTAATGATTTTTTTAAGTTCATCCCTGCTTGAATGCCCTGAAACATGAACACATGTTCTATCTTTTTCAAAAATTTCAACACCAATTTTTGCAAGCATGTTAATAACTTTACCAACTGCCTTTTCATTACCAGGAACAGGAGTTGCAGATATAATTGCACAATCTCCCTTTTTTAGTGTTATGTGTTTGTGAGCACCATTTGCAATTCTAGAAAGAGCACTTAATGGCTCTCCTTGACTACCTGTGCATATAACAACAGCATTTTGTCTGTCTATATTTTTTGTATAATAAGAATCTAGAACATCCTCATCTCTAAATTTTAAATATCCCAAATCTCTAGCAATTTGAGTTATTTGTATCATGCTTCTACCGGTAATTAGCACTTTTTTGTTATTTTTAACGCTTGCATCTATAATTTGTTGAATTCTATGAACATGACTAGCAAAACATGCAACAACAACCATTCCTTTGGCTTTTTTGATAATACTATCTAAGACAGGTCCTACAACACTTTCGCTTTTAGTAGTACCATTAATGGTTGCATTAGTACTATCACTTAACATTATATCTATACCAGTGCTACTAAATTTTTTTAATAATGAAAAGTCTAGTCTTGCTCCATCAATAGGATTTGGATCAAGCTTAAAATCTCCTGTATGTAATATATTTCCTGCAGGAGTTTGAACAAACACACCAAAAGAGCCTGGAATGGAGTGGCAAACTTTAAAAAAAGTAACTTTTATACATGAGATATTTACTGTAAGACAATTATTGATTTGATGAAAGTCATATCCTTTAATACCAAATTCCTCAAATTTAGAATTAATAAGACCAATGGATAGTCTAGATGCATAAATTGGTACTTTAACATCAAGATCTTTTATAAGGTAAGGTAGGCAACCTATATGATCTTCATGTCCATGTGTAATAATAATTGCTTTTAGATTGTCTTGATTTTCTAGAACGTATGTATAATCTGGCAGGATTAAATCAACACCAGGATGATTATCATCAGGAAACATAAGTCCTGCATCTATTAGTATAAATTCTTGGTCAATTTTAATGACCATCATATTTTTACCAATACTATCAAGCCCTCCAAGTGGAATAATAGAAAGCTTTGATTTAGGATTAAATTTTACACCACCAGCAAATTTGTAATTTATACTATTTTTTGATGAGCTACTTGACAGTTTAAAATTATCAATTTTATCTTTGTTTTGTAATTTTGATAATCTAGGTCGTTTCCTGTCAAGTTTTATATGTTTAAATTTATATTGTGCTTTATTATTTTTATTTATGTTTTGGTTTGATTGGTTTTCTTTCATTATTTATATTCTAAGCTTAATTGCGACGTTTTTTATATCCCTTATAAGCATCATTTTTATTATCAAGATCTTCAATGTTAGGTTTATCTTTTCTATCTAAAGAGATTCTTCCGTTTTTATCGATTTCAGTTACTATAACATCAACTATATCTCCTAAAGACAATACATCATCTACAGAATCTACATGTCCATTAGCAACTTTGCTTATATGTAAAAGCCCATCATTAGATGGATTTAGTTTTATAAAAGCTCCAAAGTTTTTAATACTAATAACTTCGCCTGTGAATTCTTGACCGATTTCAGGATCGCATGTAATATTGTCAATCTTTTTCTTTGCACTATCTGCATCATCGGAGTTTAGTGCGGCAATTCTAACAATACCGTTATCAAGGACTTCTATAGTTGTATTAGTTAATTCTTGAAGTTCACGGATTACCTTACCACCTTGACCAATAACATCTCTTATTTTGTCTATGTCAATTTTAAAAGTTATAATTTTAGGTGCAGTTTTTTTAAGATTTTCTCTTACACTTGGAACTGCTTCTAACATTTTAGATAAAATAAATTCTCTGCCTAAGCTTGCTTGTTTTAGAGCTTGAGCTAAAACTTCAACACTTAAACCTTTTGCTTTATTGTCCATTTGAAGTGCTGTAATACCACGTTCAGTTCCGCAAACTTTAAAGTCCATATCGCCTAAAAAGTCTTCAAGACCTCTGATGTCGGATAGTATAACGTACTCGTCACCTTCTTTAATTAGACCCATAGCAATACCAGATACAGGACGTTTAATTGGAACGCCAGCATCCATTAATGCTAGAGTAGATCCACAGGTAGAAGCCATAGAAGAAGAACCATTACTCTCTAGAATCTCACTTACTACTCTAATTGCATATGGGAACTCTTCTTCACTAGGTAATACTGGAACAAGAGCTTTTTCAGCTAAAGCACCATGACCAATTTCTCTTCTTTTAGGAGAGCCCATTCGTCCGACTTCACCTGTACAATAAGGTGGAAAATTGTAATGATGAATGTATCTTTTCTCAGTCTTAGGATCAATTGTGTCTAACCTTTGTGCTTCACTTAAAAGTCCAAGTGTTGTAATAGATAGTGCTTGAGTCTGACCACGTTGGAAAAGTCCAGATCCATGAACTCGTGGTAAGTAATCGCCTACAATATGAAGCGGTCTTATCTCATCTAAGTTTCTATTATCAATACGCTTATGAGTTTTGATTACCATTTTTCTCATGCTATGTTTTTCTAAATTTTTAAGTTCAGATGCAATATCAGATGCCCATTGTTCTTGTTCATCTTCGGTAAATCTCTCTATTACTTTCTGTTTTAGATCTTCAATTTTACCTAGTCTTGAATCAACGTCCTCATCATTCACACACCTGTCCATTTCATCAGCATAGCTAGAAACTAAATCTTTAACATGTGTGTCAATTTCATGTAATTTAAAGTCTAATTTTTCTGGATTTACTAAATCTATAAATTCTTGTTGAAAGTCGCAAAATTTAGAAATCACATCTTGAGCAAAAGTCATAGCTTTAATCATATCTTCATTAGAAATTTCATTAGCACCTGCTTCAACCATGCTTATAAAATCTTTAGTACCTGCTATTGTTAAATCAAGATCGCTTTGTTCCTCTTGACTATAAGTAGGATTTACAATGAACTGCCCAGTTGTTTTGTCTCTTCCAATTCTAACACAGCTTGCAGGTCCCTCAAATGGAGCACCAGCTACCATAAGTGCTGCACTTGCTCCCATAACGCTAATACAATCAGGATTGTTTTTGCCATCGCATACAAAAGTAGTTGCAACAATGTGAACTTCTTGCTTAAAACCATCAGGAAATCCAGTTCTTATTGGTCTATCAATCATTCTTGCAATTAATGTAGCTTGATCACTTGGTTTTGCTTCACGTTTTAAATAACTACCTGGGATTCTCCCTACTGCATACATTTTTTCTATGAAATCAACTGTGAGTGGGAAAAAATCAAAATTCTTTTCTTCACTAGATACTACTG
>CAVGFB010000035.1:0-5913 GCA_963628375.1 Gorillivita sp. (SeqCode) | reverse complement strand
ATATTAGTCCTATAATTACAATAGAAGTAATTAAGCACATTGCAATGATTATAAATTTAATTCTTAATTTTTTTATCATAAGTAGATCTTATGTATTAATAGGAGTAATTAAACTGACTCAACCATTCTATAGCCCGATTTTCTAAGTGTATCTATTCTCGCTTTTGATCTTAAGAACTTTAATTTTCTTCTAATAAAGCTAATGTATGCTTCTACATTATTATCTTCAGCTTTGCTCTCATTTCCTCATACATTGCTTAGCAAATTTTGTTTTGTAACAACTTGACCTGCATTTTTCATTAAAAGATATATAATTTTAAATTCCTTGTAGCTTAAATGTATTGTTTTATCATCGCAAGTTAAATCATAACTTTTTAGATTCAAAGTTAGATCAAGATAATCAAGTGTTTCAAACACTACCTCACCTTTACGTCTAGTAAGAGCCCTTAAGTGAGCTAAAAGCTCAGCTGGTGCGAATGGCTTTGTCATATAATCATCAGCTCCGCTATCAAGCCCTTCAATTTTTGCAGGAACGCTGTCTTTTGCAGTTAGCATAATAATAGGAGTGTTAATTTTAGAGCGTCTTAATTCCTTTGCTATTTGATATCCATCCATGCCAGGCAACATAACATCTAAGACTATAACATCGTATTCCTTTTTCTTTGCTTCTTCAAAACCTTGCTTGCCGTCATTTTTTATTTCCACTTCAATTTCGTTTTCCATTAGGATAAAACCAGTTGCTTTTGCTAAATTAATGTCATCTTCTATTATTAGAACTTTCATATTGTCTCCTTTTATTTAAGTATCTGTATTTTAAACAATAAAGTGTGCATTTATTTTATATGGCATAAGATTAGGGAAAATTTATATTGTTTAAGTTTAAATTAAGAATATATTTATTGCACAAAAATTAAAAATTAGTTTATAATTCAAAAAATTTTAAATAATTTTACGATGCAAAGTAATAAAACAATTTATAATTCATCATCCGAGCAGGATACAAAAGAAATTGGTTTTAACTTTGCTTCTCAAATTAAACCTCATACTGTTGTTGTATTAAGCGGTCCTCTAGGAAGTGGCAAGACTCAATTTGTCCAAGGTGTTGCGTGTGGTCTAAGCATAAAAGATACATTATCAAGTCCCACATTTAATATTGTTTATGAATATGAAGGCTTTTTAACTTCAGAGAAGAAAAGCATCACGCTGTATCATTTTGACTTATACAGATTAGAAAATCCATCTGAGCTCGAAGACATCGACTTTTATGGAATTGTAGAGAGTCAAGGTGT
The DNA here is from genome assembly GCA_963628375.1 of Gorillivita sp. (SeqCode). Taxonomy (GTDB): domain Bacteria; phylum Actinomycetota; class Coriobacteriia; order Coriobacteriales; family Eggerthellaceae; genus Gorillivita. The sequence goes on along the minus strand of CAVGFB010000035.1, from coordinate 4,624 downwards.
GTCTTTGATTGAGTGAGGAGATAAATTTATTGAACAGATGCCAAGGAATTACATTCGTATAGACTTTAAAAAAACAGGACAAAACTCACGAAGAATTACTTTCATAAATAGACATTAAAATAAAAAAAGGAGGAACTAATGGATCATGAAAGTGTATTTGTAATTGGAATTTCTGGAGGGACTGGTAGTGGCAAATCATCTGTTGTAGAGGTATTGAAGCATCAATTTCCTCAAGATGTATCAGTTTTATCTTTTGATAACTACTATAAGGAACAACATGATTTAAGCTACGAAGAAAGACGAATGAAAAATTATGATTGTCCCGATGCTTTTGACTTTGATTTGGTTTATGATCATATTTTAAAACTTTCAAAATGAGAGGCAATAGAATGTCCAATTTATGATTTTTCGATTGATGATAGAACCGATGAAAGTATTTTAATTGAGCCTAAAAAGATTTTAATTGTGGAGGGTATTTTTGCTCTTTATGATGAAAGAATAAGAAATTTGTACAATACAAAAATCTATGTTTCTGTTGATAAGGACGTAAGGATTCTAAGACGCTTAAAAAGGGATGTCGAAGAGCGAGGCAGAACAATTGATGACATAATAAGGCAATATCTAAAAACAGTAAAACCAATGCATGAAAAGTACGTTTCACATACTAAAAGATATGCAAATATAGTCATACCTAAAGGCGCATCTAATAAAGTTGCTATAAACATGTTAATTGCACATATTAGAAACTATACAAATATGTGAGATTTAGAAAAGGAATATGGATTTGAGCCGCTAAAATTTTTTGAAGATTTTGACTAAAGGCCTTTATAAAAAGTAAGCTTACGTATTATATTGTTTGTCTGCATCAATAATATCTTGTGCAGAATTTGATTTCTTTAGTGCCTCAATAAGATCTTTGTTGTTAAAAATTTGAGTAAGTTCCTTTATGTTTTGCATATGTTCATTTTGATCGTAAGAGGCTACAGTAAAGATTAAGTTTGCTTGTTTAATATTTCCTTCTTTGTCAGTCCCAAAGTCAATTAAATGTTTAGATATTAAAAGACTAACACCAGTCTTTAGTACACCATCTGAGGACTCCTGAGTGTGTGGCATTGCAATATGGTTGTCAAAAACTACATAAGGACCATAAAACTCAATACATTTTATAATTTGATTTGGATATATTTCTGAAATACTTCCATTCTCTATTAGGGGTTTGCATGATTTAAAAATAGCATCTTTTCAGGTAACTTTTTCTTCGATAATTAAAAAATGATCTTTTTTGACTATGTTGTTAAGTATAGATGCCATTGTTAAAATCCTATTGTAGAGTATCTAACTATCATATATATTCCTGCAATAAATACTGTAATTAACATTATTGGAAATCCAACTTTTGTATAGTCTATAAATGAAATTGGATAACCATTTTTGTTTGATATATCACTTAAAACAACATTTGCACTAGCTCCAATTAGCGTGCCGTTGCCACCAAGACATGCACCTAAAGATACAGCTCACCAAAGTGGAGCAACATCAATTGTACTATCCATAGCAGTAATAATTGGTAGCAAGGTAGCAACAAATGGAATGTTGTCTAATATCGACGATATTATAGCAGAGCAAACAACAGTACAAGCATCAATACAAAAACATTTTCATTGGTAATAGAGATAAGTCATTTTGCAATTAAACTAATAACACCAGTTTGTTTAAGACCTCCAACAATTACAAAAAGTCCTGCAAAAAACGTAAGTGTTGTTCATTCAACATCTGATAGTGCAGATTTTATATCCGCTCTACTCAAAAGCAGCATTACTCCAGCTCCTACAATAGCAACGATGCTTGATTTTAAGCCCAATTGATCATGGAACATAAACGCAATTATTATTACAACAACCATTGTAATGCTTAAATTTAATAGATATGTGCTTTTAATTTGAGTATGTTCTTTTATGCTCATAATGTACTTTTTATTTTTTTCGTCTACTTTAAGACTTCTCCCATATAAAAAATAAAATATTGTAATTATAGCAACCAACAAAATTAATACACATGGACCGTCTATTAGTATAAAACTTACAAAACTTAAATTTGCAGCTGATCCTATCATTATATTAGGAGGATCTCCAATTAGAGTTGATGTACCTCCTATGTTGCTAGCAATAATTTGTGTTATAAAGAAGGGGATTGGGTTTATCTTTAAAAGTTTACAAAGTTTAAGCGTTACTGGTCCTATCAATAAAACTGTTGTCACATTATCCAAAAATGCAGACAATACAGAAGTCAAAATAATAAGCAAAAGCATTATTCTTCAAGGATTGCCACAAGCTAGCTTTGCACATTTTATAGACAAAAACTCAAATATCCCTGATTGTTTGATAACTGCAACAAATAACATCATTCCAAAAAGAACACCAAGAGTGTTTACATCTATTACAGAATCAAATCTATCTCCATAAGATGCTGGATTTTCTGGGTCACTAAATTGAACTACTCCAAATATAAGACATAGCATGGCTCCACATATTGCTACCGTTGCTCTGTGTACCTTTTCAGAGATTATAATTATCATAGAAATTGCAAAAATTGTTATTGCAATTAATTGATTTATGTTTAGACCTAAAAATTCCATTAATTATTTAAAAAAATTGTAAGAAATTTTACCAAAGCCTATATGATTTTAACTTGGAATATAAAAGAATTATAGATTGTTGAAAGATTTCTACCTACTTAACTTATCACAGGTCCATATCTGCCATCCTTGTACTTACAAATTTTTCCTGAGTTTTCTGCTTCGATTAACATTTTAGATAGTCACGAATACGGATTTTCTTTCTTACATTTTTGTTTTGCTATGTTAAGTAGAGCTTCTGTACTCATAGGCTCTGCCATTAATGCTTCTAGTATAGGGTTGCCACTAAACCCTAGTTTTTTGCCATATTGTACTTTTGGTTTATTGTTTAGGAGAGAGGATTTAACGCCAAAAGTTTTGTTTAATAGGTATAAAAATATTTCATCATTAATTATAGGTGTAGCTCCATCAAATATAAGCTTGTTGCAGCCCATAGCTCCTGAAAAGTTAATAGAGCCTGGTATTGTTCATACTTCTTTACCGTACTCTATTGCATAGTTTGCTGTTGAAAATGTTCCACTAGGAAGTCCAGCTTCAACTACAAATGTTACTTTTGCAAGTGCAGCAATAAGTCTATTTCTCAAAATAAATTGCGATTTTAGTGGAGGCATATCTCATGGAAATTCAGAAACTATAGCTCCACCGCTATCTATTATTTCTTGATAAATTTTAATATGTTTTACAGGATGAGGCATATTACATCCGCTTCCTAGAAACACTACTGTTTTTCCATGGTTGGATAAAGCTGTTTTATGAGCTTCTATATCACAGCCATAAGCTCCACCGGATATTATACAAAGTCCAAGTTTGGATGCTATAGATCCAAAGTGCTTTACAGCTGATAATCCATAAGGGGACGCACATCTGGCTCCAACTATTGATATTCCCTCTTCTAGAGCATTAGGATTTCCATATACGTATAAACATTTAGGAGGTTTAGGAATTTCTAAAAGAGATTGCGGGAATAATTTGTCTTCTGGTACAAGTGTGGATTTTTCACCTCTAAATTTATAATACGTACTCATTTTATAATCTAAATTACAATAGCACTGTCTGATTTTTCTTTGACTCTAAATGTTATAGCTTCGCATAGGTGAGAGTAAGAAACACTTCTAGATTGGTTTATGTCTGCTATAGTTCTTGCAACTGAAAGAACACGCATTATTCCTCGTCCACTCATTTTATTTTTCTTGGCAATTTGTTCAAATAGTTTCATGTCTGTATTTTGTAGATTACAAGACTCTACTAATCTTTCCATATTACCTTTTGAGACATTTGAGGCATTTAACTTATTGTTCACTTCATTATTACAAAGTTTAGAATTTTCTTTGTTTTCTCTTCAATGTCTGTATTCTTTACCTTTCATTACAACATCACGCAACGCCTTTGAACTCACGCCACTTCCTGTATGTAGTACCTCGCTAGGGCCTAATCTAAAGATGTTTAAGTGCATGTCTATTCTGTCCAATACTGGTCCACCAATTTTTTGTTGGTATTTTAGTATCTTACTTGGACTGCATTGACATGTGTGTTCTTTGTCTCCATAATAGCCACAAGGGCAAGGGTTACTAGATGCTATTAGCGAAAATCTAGCAGGAAATTTTAAAGACCCATCTGCTCTTGTGATATCTACACTCCCAGATTCCATAGGTTGCCTGATACCTTGCAGGACATGACTTGCAAATTCAGATAGCTCATCAAGATACAAAACCCCATTGTGAGCTAGAGAAACCTCACCAGGTCGCATTGGTGTTCCTCCTCCAATGAGTCCAGCTAGAGTTGCAGAATGATGTGGAGCCCTAAAGGGTCTAAGTCCTTGTAATATTGGAGAAACATCACTTCCTGCAATAGAATGTATAACTGCAGTTTCAATCTTTTCTTTTTCAGTCAGTGGAGGCAATATTGAGGGCATTCTTTTAGCTAGCATTGTTTTACCCGACCCCGGGCTACCAATCATAAAAATACCATGATTGCCGCATGCTGCTATAG
>CAVGFB010000034.1:0-2600 GCA_963628375.1 Gorillivita sp. (SeqCode) | reverse complement strand
TTATAACTCAACGTTATAAGGTAGATCACTGTTTTCAATATCAAAAATTTCTAGCTTGAAATTACCGTAATTTTCATTGAAAGTCTTTTGATATTGCTCTCTATAGAGAACCTCATTTAAAAATGAATTTAGATAAAATAATGTATTCTCAGAAAAATCTTTATAAGTTTTTGTATTGTCAGGGTCTTCTATCTTATCAACGCACTTAACAATAACTTTATATTTTCCATTATCATAATCAAAAACATCACTAATTTGACCTACTTCTAATTTAGACAAAGTATTAAAATAATCATATAAATTATTTTGCTCAACGTATTCATCAGTGTTATACACAACAAATAAATTGTCAGGGAAGTCATTTGCATACTTAATGGAATACGTTATAGCCATTCTATCAAACATATTGGGATCAGCTTTAATTTTAGCTAAAGCTGCATTTGCTTCATTTTCCATGCTTGAATCAAAATACATTACCTCATATGCCTTTTTCCCATTAAGCTTTCCAGCGTTCTTATTCATAAAATCGTCTATGCTCGAATTACTTGGAGTAATACTTGTTGATGTATATAGATTAACTTTAGCTTTTAAAATTTGAAAATATGCAATATATGCAGTTTGAGTTGCACCATCAAGTGAAAGTTTATTCGCTGATCATTTATTGCTTTCTTCGTCGTTAAAGGATTTCATGATCTCTACAACATCTTTTATTTCTGGAAATAAAGTAGCTGCAACATCGATGTCTGCACTAGTTAAAGATAAATTACAAGCTTTTGCTGTGTAATAAGTTTTATAGTTTTCATACATATAATCTATAACTAGTCTGCGTACATCTTGAACATCAAGGTCATTGGATTTTAAATAATTACTTCATGACGTATTATCAATACAACCATCAGTTAATCTCAAGTTCTCAATGTATTGGTTAATTGTTGTTTCATATAAGACATCATCATTAAACTTTGCAGCGTATCCATCTTGAGAATAATTTTTCTTTTGACAACTACAAAAAATAACGGACAATCCAAGAAACAAGCAGAGTATAGATGCAATTACTAATTTTTTAGGTTTTTTTAAGACTTTCATAGTATCCTTTCTATAAATGACCGTATATTAACACAAAATATTATTTTTATGCATAAAATAAATGAAATGTCAAATTTTTTTTAAAATAAATACTTTATATTTATTTATGCACTAAAAACAGTATAAAATGTATAAAATGTTGTAGAGTAAAATAAAAATTAAATGAAGGAGTGTGTATGTATTTACGTATAAGAAAAATTAAAAAAAGAGACTATGCGACAATTGAAGAAAGCTTTAGAGATAAAGATGGAAAAGTAAAAAAAAGAGTAGTTAAAACTTTTGGATATATAGACAAATATAAGGGCACATATGATGAGGCAATAAATTACTTTAATGAATATATTAAAAAAGCCCAAAAACAAAAAGGAAAGAATAAGAGTAAAAGAAATAAAAATTTATCATTAAACGTAAGTCGCTATATTAAAGATAAAAATGTTTTTGATATTAATATTAGTTATTTAATTTTTGAATGATACATGCACAAAATTTTTAAAATTGATGAATTCTATAAAAAAATTTCTAAACAATGCTCTACTGAAAGTATAAAAAAATATTTTATATTTTTCATTTGAGCAACAACTCTAAAAACAAAACTTGGGTCAGGTGTTTTTGGCACAAACTTGGAGAACTTTAAATCTGTAGTTCCATTTTTAGACCAATTTGATAATTGCGACATTCTAAATAACTCAACTTTTATCACTAAGAACAAACGATTGCTATTAAATAATCAATATAAGAATTATGAACATGCAAGAAAAAAATACAAAAGTAAGTTAATGTTTAGATTTTATATAAACAATACACTGCAAAATATTTTCGAAAATGAACTTTATGTTAGAAATACAAAGGATAAAATTTTACCAAACAACTTTATTCAAAATATTGTTGACACAGATAAAAATTTTATCCCACTTGATATCACAACAAGAATTGTAAAAGATTACAAAGTTATAAAGAATAAAAAAATCGTAGATAAAAACCTGATATTTGTTGGCGACGGTAGATTTTGTAATAGAGAGTTTATAAGCAATCAAATAAAAGAAAATAAAAAATTTGTAATAATCTGCCCAACTATTCTACTTAATGATAATGTGAAAAATTGAGTATTGGATACATCCAATTACGTACAAGGAGAAAGATATATTTACAAATCGCTGCTTGCAAATATGCACTTTAGTTATAAACAAAAAGGTAAAACCACTGAAACTAAATCTAAAATTAAAATATTATCTATGCGTTCTGAATGACTTTTGCATAATTTTAGTTTATTTAATATAGATGAAGTTACAGAGGAAAGTATAGCTAAAAATATTTATATAGATATTGAAACAGACGAAAATTTCTCATTATATGATGCATTAAAAAAATGAAATGTTGACAAAAATACTATAAATAAAAAAGAGAATTACAATAATTTACTTGATGGATTTTGCACAATCATCACAAATGATACAGACCTTAAAGACAAAAAAATGATGAATTCTATTGACCATTTATATGCATATACAGTATAT
>CAVGFB010000033.1:0-6374 GCA_963628375.1 Gorillivita sp. (SeqCode) | reverse complement strand
TCATCTTTCTGGCTTATAACACGAGCCTTTCCAATTGCAATAAATTCATTGATCCCAATACCTTTACAAACAACCATTTTATAACTCCCTTCATTCTTTAATTTTTTTACAATTAAAGAAAGAAAATTAATTTGAATAAAATATTATAAGTGCTCTTTTAAGAATGTCTCAACTTCATTGGCAACAATTTCTTCATCTTTGCCCTCAACAGTAATATGAACAGTATCACCACACTTAACAGCCAACCCCATTACTGCAAAAAGCTTGGTAACGTCTGCTGTCTTATCACCGTTTGAAATTGTAACAACAACATCAGGCTTTTCTTTTACAACTTGAGCTAACTGGCCTGCAGGACGAACATGAATACCTAATTTATCTTGAATTTTGTAATCAAATTCCTTCATTTTATAACTCCTAACAAAATATTATTTTTCTACTTTAAGTAGGTCTTCCCCTACATTAATTTCACCACTAGCAACAGGTTCTATAGTTTTATAATCATCGTGGTTACATACTATAATTGGTGTGGTGACTTTATAACCTTTGTCTTTAATAAGTTCAATATCAAAAGAGACAAGCTTATCTCCTGCTTTAACCTTGTCGCCTACACTTACATGAGGCGTAAATCCATCCCCATTAAGCTCAACAGTATCAAGTCCAATGTGGATAAGAAGTTCAGCATCATTTGGAGCTGAAATGCTTATAGCATGTTTTGTGTCAGCAATTAATGACACTTCTCCATCGCAAGGTGCATAAATACATCCCTCGCTTGGCTCTATTGCAGCACCAGGACCTAGAATTTCTTGAGAGAAAGTTTCATCATCTACATCCTTCATTGCAACTACTTGACCTTTAGCGTAAGCTTTTAAAATTCCATCAAAATTATCCTGTTTAGCATTCTTTTTAAATGAATCAAACAAACCCATATTTCCTCCTTAGTTTTGTATGTGTTCGTGAACTATCATACCATTTTACCAAAAAATTGATATACTACACATGTTTTAATTTAATAATAAATCATATAAAATAAAATGCCAACGTAGCTCAATCGGTAGAGCATCGCTCTCGTAAAGCGAAGGCCACCAGTTCGATCCTGGTCGTTGGCTCCATTTTTTTTAAATATTATCAACTTTTTAAAACATATAAAAAAGGATAACCAATTTTGGTTATCCTAACTTTAGATAAATTTATAAAAATATCACTATTTTTTATCTCAATACGTTGTCAAAACTTTATTTATATAACTTCATTCTTTGTATCTTTTATCTAAAATGTCAAATTTAGACTCATCAGGTAAAATTACTTCTTTTACCTTAACAGCCTTTTCAAATGCGTCCTCATAACTCTCATATATCCCGCATCCAATTCCAGCTGCAATAGCAACACCAAGAGCTCCTGTTTCTTCACAATCAATACCCTCAATCGGAGCACGTAATACATTAGCAAACATTTGGTTTCAGACTTTACTTTTTGCAATTCCTCCAGTAAATCTAATTTTGCTTAAAGGGAGCCCTGAATCTTTCAAGAAGTCTGTGTGATACTTATGAATAAATGAAACGCCCTCAGCTACAGCATAAGCTAGTTCAGCATATGTGGTGTTCATATCTATGTTTAAAAAGTTAGCTCTTGCATTTACATGAATGCTTGGCTGAGCTACAAATGGACTAAAAATTACTCTTGCTGTACCAGGTTCTACTGATGAAATATACTTATCCAAAATATCATACTTAGAACAATTTTGTTCTTTTGCTTCCATCTCTGGTCTGTCCCCTAGTACACGTGTAAATCACTCATAATTAGAACCTGAAGCTCCAGTATAAGAACAATTTAGGTATTCTCCTTTATGAATATATGGCATATTTGAAGAAGCATTTGGAATAATATTTCTTGAGTGAGTTTCGTTAATACATCATGTACCAGCAATGGCAGTGTACACGCCATCTCCTGTAGCACCAGATCCCACAAGACAAGAAAGAATATCCATCATGCCAGCAACAACAGGTGTGCCCTCACAAAGTCCTGTTAGTCATGCAGCCTCACTTGTAACTGTACCTACAACTTCACTTGGACTAGTTGCCAGCTTAGGGAGTTTGTCATACATCTCTTCAATTCCGTATAGCTGCATTAACTCATATGAATAATCTTGAGTTTGTGCATCAGTTAGAAAAGAGCCTCCACAACAATTAAGATCAGTTGCAAAAACACCTGTTAACCTATACATAATAAAATCTTTGAATAACAAAACTCCACCGATTTTGTCATAAATTTCTCTTTCATAGTCCTTATATCATCTAAGAATAGGACCAGGTTCACCTGCTCAAAGCGTTCCTTTAACAACGCTATTGATTTGATCATACACACCTGATTTTTTATACATCTCTAAGATACAATCAGCTCTATGATCTTGAGAGAAACATCCAGGTGCAATTGATCCACCATTTTCATCTAAAAATACAACACCGTTTCCAAAGGAGGTAACTCCTATACCTTTAATTTCACTTTGATCTATACCTGCTTCTTTTATAGCTCTTTTTATACATCTTTGTACTTGCTCTCAAAGTTCATCAATGTCAAACTCTTCAAATCCAGGAGCACGTTTTTTAAACCTCATACTAGAAGTTGAAGCACATGATTTAACATTTCCATAAATATCAAATATAACTACCTTGCTGTTAGTACAACCAGCGTCTATTCCAATTAAGTATTGTGACATAAAGTTACCTCCTAAATTTTCAAAAATTTAAAATAAATTTTTAAGCTTTGTTTGCTGACCCGCAAAGATCAATCTTTTCTTTAACAACATTTTTTAGAGCCTCTAGTGGTGCTTCATTTGCTTTGTGAACCCAAATAGCTAAAGAAGCAGAAGTCTCTAATTTATGTTTTAGTTCTTTATAATATGCAGTCAACATTTCTGAGTAAATATTTAACTTACAAATACCGCCCTGAATTGCTTTTTTAATTTGATCATCAGGAGTTCCAGACCCTCCATGCATAACCATTGGAACAGGGGATATTTGATTTAGTTGATCTAATCTATCAAAATGAAGTTTAGGAGTATGAACATAAACTCCATGAGATGTACCTACTGCAACAGCTAGACAATCAACATTTGTTTGCTCAACAAAAGTCTCAAGCTCAGCTGGATCAGTAAGAAAATCATCTGGATTATCATAGTCCTCTTGTGCACGTGCTTCACCTGAAATTATTCCGTCCCCTACATGGCCTAATTCAGCTTCAACACTAACTCCTCTTTTATGAGCATAGTCAACAGCTTCTTTAGAAAGTGCAATATTTCCATCTAAGCTTTCAGTTGATGCATCATACATAACAGATGTAAAACCACTATCAACACACTTTTTTAAGAAGTCCATATCTGTAGCATGATCAAGATGAATGCAAACAGGAACGCTTGCACGCTTTGCCATATTTGTCATTCCATATAATCAATACTCAAGCATATCACCTGATAAATCAATTGGAAGACCCATTATGATAACCGGGGAAGACTTTTCTTCTGCTGCTTGAATAATTTTTTGACCCATCTCAAGAGTAGAAGCATCAAAAGCACCAACGCAATACTTTTCTTTTCTTGCTTGTTTTAACATTTCTGTAATTGTTACTAACATTTTTTCTCCTTTATATTATTAGTATTAAATAAACTACCTCATTAGCATGCCACCAGTGGCATCAAATGTAATTCCTGTAAAATAATCAGCCTTACTTGAGGCTAAAAACACAACTGCATTTGCAACATCACTAGGTTCAGCAACTCTTCCAACTGGAATTCTATTAACATAGTAATCAGGATATTTCTTTAAGTTTTCTTCTGTCATTCTTGTGCGAACAATACCAGGAGCAACAGCATTTATGTTTATCCCGTATTTAGCAACTTCTCTAGCATGTGATTTCATAAATGTTACAAGTCCAGCTTTAGAAGCCGCATAATGAGCATGACCTGTAGTTGAACCATGAAATGCAGCTTGAGATACAACGTGAACAATTTTACCCTTTCTTTTAGTTTCAACTAAATGATTAGCCATCAGCTTACTTAAAATGAAAGGGATTTCTAGATTGATGTGCATAGTATCTTCAAATTCTTTAGCTGTCATATCTTTAACATAACTTGTAGGCCAAACCCCAGCACAGTTAACTAGAACATCAAGTTTTTGAAAATGCTCAATGCTTTCATTAAATAAATCCTCAGCACTATTGTCTTTTGAAAAATCAGATACTACAGGTAGTGCATCGATATTATAGGTATCCTGTAGTGACTGAGCAACACTTTTAACTGCTTCAAGATTCATATCATTTACAACAATATTAGAACCTTCACCTGCTAGTATGTTTGCAACTGCCCTACCAATACCGCCAGCAGCACCAGTAATTAAGACATTTTTACCTTTTAATCCTAAATCCATGAATTCCCCTTAATTTAAATTTAGGTTAGATAAAGCTTCTGGGTTTATCATATATCTTGACTGTTTGCCATCAAGCATATTTACCATCTCATTAGCCAAAAGTCTTGGCGAGCCTGTGAAGGCATCAACAGTTCCGCCAGCTAAGTGTGGTGCAATTGTTACATTATCAAGAGTAACTAAAGGATAATCTGCTCCTGGAGGCTCTTTGTCAAATACATCCAAAGCAGCACCAGTAATTTTTTTATCTTTTAGAACTTTATATAGGGCTTCTTCATCTATAAGTCAGGATCTAGCTGTATTAACTAAATAAGAACTTGGCTTCATGCAATTTAAAACTTCCTCATTAATGATATGTTTTGTTTCTTCTGTTGCTCTCATATGTAAACATAGAAAATCAACTTCACCTGCAAGTTGTTTTATATCATCAATTTTAGTTACATACTCTGGAAGATTTTTTACATATGGATCATAGGTAAGAATTTCACAATCAAAACCATGTAGTCTCTGTGCAACCTTTGATCCTATTGCTCCAAATCCTACAATCCCAGCTTTTTTATAAGCTAAATCAGGAACAGTAGCAGCATTTGTGTAATCACGAACTCAATCACCATTTTTCAAGTTAGCATGAGCACGTGCAATATTTCTGCACTCAGCCAACAACATGCCTACAGTAAAATCTGCAACAGCATTTGCATTTCTTCCTGGTGTATTGAATAGCAAAATACCACGCTGTTTTGCATAATCAACGTTAATATTTTCATAACCGCCTCGTAAAACACCCACAACTTTTAAGTTTGGTGCACTATCAATTAAATGCTTTGTAATAGGACAAAACTGAGTAATAATTACATCAGCATCGCCTACCTTATCAATAATGCTCTGAGGAACTTCAATAGCTTCAGACCCTTGAGTTTCTACTTTTAAATTAATATTTTGAAGCTCTTCATAATTTTCTAATTCTCATTGAATAGTTTCAACCTCATGCCCCAACTCTTCAAAATTTTTGAATCCAATTTTGATGTGTTTTTCTGGTATTAATAAATCTCCTATACCTAAAATTTTCATAAATTTTCCTCCTTTATAAATTTTTATTATTATTTTTATTTAGTTACAGAATCTATAGCTTCAGCACCTTTTATCATGGCTCAGCCAAGTGGCGTATTATAAGGTGACACTACATTACCGAGTTCTTGTCCTTCTACTTTAACCTCAACATTAGCTTTCTTTACAGCTTCAGTGTACTCAGGACCTAGAGACGTACCAGCATATAGAGCCATTGTTAGAATTAAGGTTCCAGTAATATATATTCTAAACATATTTCTTTTACAAAATGGAGCTGCCATAGAAATAATGAATACTAGAGAAGCTAGATCTGTAAATGGTAACATTTTATTACCTGGCAGAGCCATAGCAAGAACAAGAGCAGTTGGGATAAGTAAAAGAGATGTAGCTATAATGCTTGGCTCACCGATAAGAAGTGCAGTATCCATTCCAAAGTAAAACTCTCTTTTTGGGAATAGTTTTTTCATTTGAATTTCAGCAGCGTCGCGAATAACCATTACACCTTTTACTGTAACATCAACCATCTTAGGTAACAAAATCATAACAGCTGCAACATCTACAGCCAAAGGTAATACCTTGTCAATAGGTCATCCTGCTAAAAATCCAAGACCAGCACCAAGAATGGTAGCAAGTGTTACAGGGTCACCCAAAACACCTAATGTTTTATTAACCTTTTCAGGGTCAAGTTCGATTTTATTAAGTCCTGGGATCTTTTCGATAATTCAATTAACAGCAATACCAACAGGAACATAAATTCCACATGTAGCATGAACAAAAGCAACACCTTTGAGTTTATACATTTTCTGAATTGGTTTTGCTGTCAAATCTCCAATAATAAAAGCAACTAAATATAGCAACAAGGCACCAGCAACACCAATTCACATATTGCCCTGT
>CAVGFB010000032.1:0-8918 GCA_963628375.1 Gorillivita sp. (SeqCode) | reverse complement strand
AGTTAGTTCATAAGCTTTGAAATATTCTTTGCAAACTCAACAGGATCACTAACAGGTAGCCCCTCTACAAGTAAAGCTTGATCATAAAGTAAACTTGTGTATAGCTTAAGTTTTTCTGTGTCATTGTCTTTGAAACATTTATTTAAAGTTTTAAAAATCTCGTGTTTAGGATTAACTTCAAGTATTCTACGTGCTTTTTGTATATTTGGATCCATGCCATTTTGAGCTGACATTACTCGTTCCATCTCAAATGAAATAGGACCTTCAGAGCTTAAACAAGAAGGCGCATCAGTTACTCTATTTGATACAGTTACTTTTTCAACATTGTCACCAAGCAAATTCTTCATCTCATCAAAAAGGTCTTTATATTCTGTAGCTAATTTTTCTGTTTGCTTCTTTTCATCCTCTGTTTGAATATCAAGCTTAGAATCCGTAACGTTCATAAATTGAGCTCCATTATATTCTCTTAGTGCTTGAAACACAAACTCATCTACATCCTCAGTTAAGAGTAAAACATCATAACCCTTGTCAAGTAATGTAGTTACAGTAGGAAGTTTTGACAATCTGTCATTGTCGCTACCTGGAGCATAATAGATAGTAGCACCTTTCTCTTCTTTATTTTCTTCTGTTTTATTATCTTCCTGCTTTTTTGAATCTTTATCTTTACTCTTGTCTTCTATATCTTTCTGATTATTTTTTGCTTGTTCTAGATATTCATCAAGTGTGATCATCTTTTTTTGTTTAGCAGATCAAAATAGTAAAAGGTCAGCGATTGGCTCGTTTGTATGCCCAAAATTACTATAAATTCCAAACTTTAAAACTCTTCCAAAATTTTTAAAAATTGACTCGTATTTTTCTCTGTCTTTATTCATAACTTTTTTGAGCTCAGATTTTGTTTTCTTCTCAATGCGTTTAGCAATTTTAGACAAAACAGCATTTTGCTGAAGAGTTTCACGAGATATATTTAACGTTAAATCTTGACTATCTACAACGCCTTTCAAAAAATTAAAATAATCAGGGACAAGATCTTCACACTTATCCATTATAAGGACATTTGATGTGTAAAGCTGAAGGCCTTTTTTGTATCCTTTATTGTATAAATCATAAGGTGCCTGACTTGGAACATAGATCAATGCATCATAATTAAGAGTTCCTTCTGCATGAATAGTAAAATAAAATGCAGGATCTGAAAAATCGTGAAAGTTTTTTGTATAAAACTCGTTGTAGTCCTTCTTTTTTGCTTTTCCTGAGGATCTTTTTCAAATTGGAACCATACTGTTGACAGTTTCCACCTCGATTACAGATTCATACTCTGGTGTGTAGTCGTCTCCTGCATCTTTTGGACGAGGCTTCTCCTTACTTTTAGTTTTATACATTTTAATTGGATAGCGAACATAATTACTATATTGCTTAATTAGATCATCAAGTTTATATTCTTCAAGATAATCTGAATAATTGTTGTCATCTGTATCTTCTTTTAAATACAAAATTACATCTGTACCGCGTTCTTTACGAGTAGCTGGTTTTATGTCATACCCTTCAATCCCGTCACTGCTTCACCTTCATGCTTCATCCTCGTTTTTGCTTTTATAGTTACGTGATATAACTTCTACTTTTTTAGCTACCATAAAAGAGGAATAAAAGCCTACACCAAACTGACCAATAATATCAACATCTTGACCTTGTTTTTCTATATTTTCATCTTTAAAGTCCATGCTGTCCGAATGAGCAATAGTGCCTAGGTTTTTATCTAGCTCCTCTTTTGTCATACCAATACCGTTATCGCTTACTGTAATTGTTCTAGCCTCTTTATCAAAATTAACTCAAATCTCAAAGCTTTCTTTTGAGAAATCTAAATCCTTGTCTGTAAGACTTAAAAAATGAAGCTTATCGACTGCATCACTTGAATTGCTAATAAGCTCCCTTAAAAAAATTTCTTTATTTGTATAAATTGAATTGATCATTAAATCTAGTAGCTTTTTACTTTCTGTTTTAAATTTTTTCATATATCTCCTTAAACATCTATTATTTACTGTCTACTTTATATCACTTAATAACTTTTAATTTTGGCTTTTATTATATACTTTATAATAAATTAAGCTTTACAATATTTGATACAAACAAAAATGCAAAACATTCAAGATACAAATAAATTTTTAATTACCAACACTCCTATTTCTGCAATAAAGGTTATTGAACATTTAAATACTCAAGGGTTTGAAGCTTGAATTGTTGGAGGATTTGTGCGTGATGCTTTTTTGGGAATTAAATCAAATGACTTAGATATTACTACAAACGCAAAACCAGATGAAATTAAAAAAATTTTCAGCAATTCTGTATGAAACATAATAGATACAGGTATTAAACATGGCACTCTAACATTAATACATAAAGAATCTAAAACTACAATTGAAATTACAACGTATAGACAAGAATCAAACTACAAGGACTTAAGGCATCCTGACTCTGTTAAATTTATTAATGATTTAACAGAAGATCTAAGCAGACGAGATTTTACAATAAACGCAGTTGCTTGAAATCACATACAAGGTTTTGTGGATCCTTTTGATGGAATTAGCGACATTAAACAAAAAATAATTAAAACTGTAGGAAATCCAAAGAATAGGTTTAGCGAAGATGCTCTCAGAATTCTTAGAGCATTTAGATTTGCTTCAACTTTAGATTTCAATGTTGAAACAAATACAAAAATTGCAATGTTTGAAAAGCTAAATTCTCTTTGTAATATATCAAACGAGCGTATTAGAAACGAGATTACACGTGCTTTATATGGAAAAAACATTATTAAAAGTATGTTTGAATACAAAGACATATTGTTTTTGTTAATTCCTGAGCTAAGAGACTGTTTTAATTTTGACCAACAAACAAAATATCATTGTTACGATATTTATGAGCACACATCTCATGTAGTTTCATATATCCCAAAAAATAAATATAAAAATACTAGATGAAATAATTTGTCCTCAGACATTAGTATGGCTCTTGCATGGTCAGCACTATTGCATGATATAGGAAAACCACAAACTTTTACTTTTGATAAAAAAGGACAAGGGCATTTCTTTTCTCATCAAGAAAAAAGTTCTGAAATGTCAATCAAAATTTTAAAAAGACTAAAATTTTCTAATAAACTAATTAAAGTAATTTCTACATTAATAAAAAATCATGACTTTAATATAAAACCGACTAATACTAGCATAAATAAAATATATTTATTGCTGGAAACAAATTCAGACTTTGATAGAGAATTAATGGTACATCTTTTTTGCGATTTAAGGAGAGCAGACATTTTGGCTCATGCAGAGGAATACAGATCTGAAACTACTACTGTAGATAAAAGCGAAAATCTGTTTAACCAATTACACAAAGAGAACAAACTCGTAACACTTAACAATCTTTCTATAACAGGGACAGATTTAATCGATATTGGCTATACGGGAGAAAACATAAAAAAATGCTTAGATAAATGTTTAAACGCAACAATTGAGAACAAATGTAAAAATGCTAAGTTAGATTTAATTAACTACGCAAAGGCAATAAAAAGCAATTTCAAAGCGTAGTTCTATTTTAATTTTTTAGAACTGCTTAAAACTCATTCACTATAAACAATACCAACAATAATTCAAAAAAATGCAGAACCTACTGTATTTATATAAATTATCTCAGGATAAAACAAGCCAGACAACAGAATGGACAAAAACATAGCAAACACACAACTTAGATAAAAATAGTTCTGTGTCATTTTTGATTTGTAAAATCTCTTAATCAGACTTATAAATCTAGATAACGTTATAAGAATTATTGTAACAAAAAGAATAAGCCCTATAAGTCCTTGAGAATATAGGACATCTATAAAAACATTATGAGAAGTAGTCTGTTGCATTTGAAATGCCCTACTATCTGTTAAATTTGCATTTATGTAATTTAAAACATTATATCTACCAAAACCAAAGACAGGTGATACCTTTCAAACTTTTAAGAAACTTTCTCACAAAGCAAACCTATTATTGCTTATATCTGCATCCCCTCTGCTGTATTGTGATAACTCACCTTGATCAGTCTCTTGTGTAGAACCATTACCTGCTAAAGTATTAGACTCACCACTCTTATTATCATTGCTGAATACAGAATACAAATCACTATCACTTGCTCGATCTTTATCAGTTCCTTTTAAAAGAGCTTCTTTCTGTGCAGACGTTAAACTTTCTAAATTTTGTGCTGAGTTTACTCTGTCAGATAATGAATTAGAAAATATAACCTCTTGACTACAAATAGAACCTCCAATATTTTTTAAAATTATTGGTTCAACTTTTTGATAACCTCAATTTACACATAAAATAAAGACTAAAACAAGGACAGCAATTACACCCGATGTAGTAATACTGAAAACTCATTTCCTTATCGTAGATATTTTTTTATCTTTTGATTTAGCACAAAAGACAACAACAATACTAAAACACAATATTGATATGCAAAAAGCAACAAAAACTGTTCTAGATCCTGATAGAGAGATATATATAAGATTTAACAAGATTAAAGCGAAGGCAAAAGTTTTAAATTTGTACTTATATGCAATATATAAAATAGCATAAATAGATAGACAACAGCATATAGACCCATAAGTAGGATCTTTATATATGCCATAGTTCCTGCTTGTCAGCATCCCAAACCACAAAACATCGCTACCTGTAATAGTTGGGATATATGCAAGCCCGATTACAGCAATTACTAAAGATAAAATAAGTTGGATTGTAGATATTCCTAGGAAAACAAATAGGAATCTAGGAAACCAAACTTTAATCATATTTTTGTTAATAACACTCCCAAAGAACAAAGCTTGTATCAATATCCAAATAATTCCTTTAAAGTTATTAAAAAAACCACCATACTCAATCGAAAAGAAACAAGAAATAAAATAACTTGCAATAAATAAAATTATAATAATGGGATATTTGTTGAGTCTGTATTTTTCCTTATTAAAAGCACAAGCAATAATTAACACTATTCCCCAAACTTTAACTATATGCGAATAATAATCAACGGCCTTTACCCCACTCAAAAAAGGGCAAATTGTCATAAAACCCAAAATTAAATAAGCCAACATATATAAAAAAATCGATTTCTCATTTGTGAATATTTTTATAAACTTTTGCATTTAAACTTTAGTCCTTATAAAACTTTGCCTTAACTTTGTTTATTGTTTCATCATCAATATCACAACTCTTTAGGTAATTTAGTGTATATCTGTTTAAGTTAATATATCGAATATATTCAGACGGTACTCCGAAAACATTTTGTAGTGTTGATCTGAACTTTAAATCTAGCATATCCTTATATTGATGGTTGTCGTTTAAAGCTTTGTCGGCACTTGCTCTCATACAATAGTTGGACAAAAAATAATCTTGTTTAATATTGTCATAAAAAGAATTATTGAGGCAAGACAAGAGAGATTCAACTACGCATATGTTTTCTATACCATCATCACTAAAAAGCAAAATTTTAGAATTGGTGTTCTCTATAATATTAAAAATTTTCTTAATACTCTGCTTTGTTGTTTCATCTGAAAAGTCCTCTGTAATTGGACAGTCAGTACATTCTATATTTAAATCTGAAAGTTTTATATTTATCGTCTGAGTTGTATTTATAATTATTTGAATATTATTCTTTGCAATGCAGTCTTTAACATAAACATCTCTGCTATATTGATTACTAAATGGAGTTGAAGACAAAAAAAGAAAATTACTTTTTCTGTCCATAATAGAAAAACTTCTAAAGTTTGCAAATTGATCATCGTTTAAAGATGAAAAGTCGCCCCTATTATTGCTAATAGGATAATTCTCATTTAAGTACCTATCGCATTCTACAATATTATTATTAATAGCTTTATGCTGCATTAAAACTTGAACAACATTAGGAATGTTGTTGGTTTTTACTACTGCAAACAGTATTACGACACATATGACAACAGCAATAGTAAATGCATAACTTACAAGTCTTACTCTTTTATTATTGTTATTTATAGTTTTCAAAATCAGTTAAATATAAATAATTATTTAATTAATGATAAAATTTATATCAGATGACTACATGATTATATTGCATATTCTTTTTTTGTGCATCTTTTTTTGTTTGTTGTACATTTATACCACTAAGTATATACCTTGCAAACAAATTTGGAGCCATAGATCTGCCAAGCAAAAGACGAGTTCATAAATATCCAGTTCCAAGACTTGGCGGACTTGCTATATTTGCAGGAATACTTGCATGTGTTGTTCTTGCAGGAGTAGGAACAAAATACATGGGTTGGGATCTTACACTGTCTTATAAAAACTCAGAAGGTGTTAATTATATCATTGCTGGTGCTGGTGCTGTTTTAATATTTCTTACAGGGGTTGCAGACGATGTTAAGTGCTTACCTCCAAAAGCAAAACTTACAATGCAAATCATTGCTTCTTGCATTACAGTTAGTTCTGGGCTTTTGTTAAATAGAATCATGAATCCTTTTACAAATACTTGAATAGAATTTGGATGATTTGCCTACCCATTGACCATTTTATATTTAGTTGCATTCTCTAACATCATAAATTTAATTGATGGATTAAATGGATTATCTGCAGGAATATCAGCTATTACAGCTACTACTTTATTTATATTTTCAGTACTGACAAACAGAGCAGATTCTGCAATTTTATCAATTGCCATTATCGGTGCGTGCTTCTCCTTTCTAATTTATAACTTTAGAGAAAATCCAAAAACATTTATGGGCGACTGTGGATCTCTTACTATTGGGTACCTGTTAGGTATAACTTCTCTTTTGGCGGTTGCAAGGACAGCGTTTGTTATTTCTATGATTGTTCCACTACTAGCTGCTGGAGTCCCCATAATAGACACGCTA
Organism: Gorillivita sp. (SeqCode); assembly: GCA_963628375.1. Classification (GTDB taxonomy): domain Bacteria; phylum Actinomycetota; class Coriobacteriia; order Coriobacteriales; family Eggerthellaceae; genus Gorillivita. The sequence continues at coordinate 2,008 of CAVGFB010000032.1, read as the reverse complement.
TTTGCAATTATAAGGAGAATTATTGGTCATCAACCAATTGATCAAGCTGACGTTGGTCACATACACCACAGACTACTTAAAAGTGGACTTTCAAAAAAACAAACAGTATTAATAATGTGAGGTTGAACTATACTTTTAAGTATATGCGGAATTATAATTACAGTTTCTCAAGACTCAAATTTAAGCTTAACAGTTTTAGCATTAGCCCTAGCTTTTACGATTTTTATGGTAATAAAGCTACATCTATTCCATCCAGTGCTCAAACATCACTATAATCCAAGAAAAAAGGAAGGAAGAATAAAGCGATCTCCGAAATATGGGCTCTACAACAGGAAGAAGTAATGAATCTTACCCCAAAAATATCTGTTATTCTGCCCGTTTATAATGTTGAAAAGTGAATAGAACGTGCTATTTTATCCTTACAAAAACAAACACTTAGCGACTTTGAAGCTTGACTTGTAGATGATGGCTCTACTGATAATAGTGGGAATATTTGTGATAGGATTATAAAAAATGACAACAGATTTAATGTAATCCATCAAAAAAATTGTGGTGCTGCCACAGCTAGAAATAATGCTTTAAAAAAATCTCGTGGTAGATATATCTATTTTATGGACCCCGATGATTGATGCGAAGATGATATGTTGCTTTCTCTCTATAATAAGGCTGAAAGCACAAATGCACAACTTGTTATAACTGGGTTTTATATTGATACTTATTACAATGAAAATGACTATTTTCAAGAAAAACGAACTGCACCAAATAAAGTATTTAAATCAAAGCAAGAGTTTAGAGAATATTCATACAAACTATTTGACGCTCAACTTTTATATGCACCATGAAATAAGATGTATTTACGATCATACCTAATAGATAATAATATTAAGTTTCCAAATACATTTTGAGACGATTTGCCATTTAACTTAGATGTAATAAGAGATATTGAGCGAGTATCGTGTGTTGATAAATATTTTTATCACTTCTTGCGAGCTAGGAGTGAAGCTGAAAACACAAAATACAGACCAGATATGTATAAAAAAAGAGAAGAGGAACACACCTGATTAGTTGATCTTTATAAATACTGAAACTTAAACACTCCTAAAATTAAAGAATTTTTAGCTAGAAGATACACCGAAAGACTAATAGGTTGTGTTGAAAATTTAACATGTAAGGATTGCACTCTAAAAACAAATGAAATAAAAAGGGAAATCAAAAAGATAATCAGTACGAAAAATGCGAGAGAATGCTTAAAACTTACAAAACCTAAAAGTAAAATGATGAAACTAATGCTTATTCCTTACAACAAACAAAATGTAAATTTAGTAAAACTTGAAAGTAAAGTGATTTCTTTGACAAAGCAAAAATTTACAAAGTTATTTGCAAAACTAAAAGCTAATAGATAAATGAAACCTAAAAACAAAGACCAAACCCCTCTACTTTCAATTTGTTATAGCTGCTATAACGTCTCAAAATATATACGCTCATCACTCGATTCTCTACTTGATGATTTTGTAAAAAATTCTAGCGATATTGAAATTTTGTTAATTGATGATTGCTCCCCAGATAGCGGAAAAACTTTAAAAATAGAACAAGAATTTGCAGACAAGTACAAAAACATTAAATTAATTAAAAATAATGAAAATATAGGCGTATCAGAATCTCGTAACAAAACAATAGGCCTAGCACGTGGAAAATATATAACTTTTCCAGATCCAGATGATAAATATATTAATCACGCCATAAAAAAAATATATGATAGCTTAAAAAATAATGATGTAGACATACTTGTTACAGGGTTAGTTGAACGACACTTAGACTCAAAAGATAAAACCTCAAAACTTTTAGAAATAAACCATGAATCTAAAATATTAAATAATAATAAAGATATTGTAAAAGAATCTGTAGAACTTGAAGAAAAAATATTGTTCGGATACGTTTGAAATAAATTTTATAAGCTCTCACTTATTAGAAAAAATAATATTAAATTTAATAAGAATTATACCTATAT
>CAVGFB010000031.1:0-20321 GCA_963628375.1 Gorillivita sp. (SeqCode) | reverse complement strand
TCCACCCCATTAGGACAAAACTCATTTATCAAATCATCTAATTTACTCATGTTTTTAATTTAATATTACTTTCTACTTTAAATCTCAAATTGACAGTTCTACAATATTACCATAACAATTATAAACTTGATATCGACATAATAAATACACTAAAAGAGTAGAATTTAGTGTTATTTTTGTTTTGCTAAAAGATCTCTAACGTCGCCAAGGAGCTTTGTGTTTTCTTTAGTTACTTCAATCAACTCATCAAAACTATCTTCTTCATCCTCTGGAATTCTATACCGTTTACGCATAAAATATACCAGTTCACAAACAAAAAACACAACCAAGAAAACAACTATCATATCCGCCACATTAATTAACATAGTTCCCCAGAGGACTTCTCTTCCATTAATTACTATTATTAGCTCGTTTAGAGATGACCCATCAAAAAACACACCACTTATGAAAGGAAACAGCACATCATGGACTAACGATGTTAGGAATCTACTTATAACTTCCCCTGCTATCCACCCTAATGCTCATTCAATAAGTGTACTATTAACTAAAAACACTCTAAAATGAGTCATAAAAGTTGGTTTTTTTTCTTGTTTGGTTTCTTTGTTTGTCATGGCCACTCCTTTAAAATATAATTTAGATTTGTTAGAAAAGCGTATTCTAATATAAATGTAATAAAATACTAAAAATATATGACTTGCAAAAAAAGTATAAATAATAAAAAAACAAGATGCTCTTGATGTAACACTAAAAATTCAAATTATGTTTCTTATCATGATAATGAATGAGGAAAGCTAAATACTTCTGATAGTTATCTTTTTGAGATGCTTTTATTAGAAACATTTCAAGCAGGGCTGTCTTGAGAGTGCATCTTAAATAAGAGGGAAGCTTTCAGAGATGCCTTCGACAATTTTAATGTTTATAAAATTGCAAGTTATAAATCTTGCAAAGTTTTAGAATTACTAAACAATAAAGATATAGTTAGAAATAAGTTAAAAATTCAATCCGCTATCACTAACGCTCGCATATTTATTAATATCAAGAATGAATACAAGAGTTTTTATAATTATTTAAAAACCTATACACTTGGCAAAATTTATTACGAGCAGAACAAAACTTCTTCTGAATTGTCCGACGATATTTCAAAAGATTTAAAAAAAAGAGGCATGAAGTTCGTTGGAACTACAATTATTTATTCTTACTTGCAAGCAATTGGCATTATAAACTCACACGAACAGAAGTGTTTTTTGTATAAAAATAAACAAAATTAAATTTAAAAGGGAATAATTTTTCTAAAAAATTATTTTAAATTACTTTATACTATTGACTGTAATTTTGAAACCAAGGGAGAATCATGAAGATAAAAAAATCAAAACCTTTAATAAAGTTTTTAAACGTAGGTATTTTATTTGCTGTATTAAGTTTATTTGCTCTAACGTTAGCTGGATGTTCTAACAATTCAAATTCATCTAATTCTAGTTCGTCCAATAGCTCAAATTCCAGCTCATCAACTCAGTATAGCCAAGATAATTTTAAACAAACAGATACATGTGTAATTGAGGTAAAAGATTACGGAACAATTACAGTAGGTCTTGATGCAAACGCTGCTCCTAAAACTGTAGAAAACTTTAAAAAGCTTGTTAATGAGGGATTTTATAACGGGCTTACGTTCCATCGTATTATAAGTGACTTTATGGTTCAAGGTGGAGACCCTAAAGGTGACGGTACTGGTGGAAGCAGTGCAACAATCAAAGGGGAATTTACAAGTAATGGAGTTGACAATAAACTAGCTCATACAAGGGGCGCTATTAGTATGGCAAGGTCCAGTGCAAATGACAGTGCTTCAAGCCAGTTTTTTATTGTTCACAAAACAAGTACAAACAACTCAAAGTCACTTGATGGTAAGTATGCGTGCTTTGGTTACGTTTTAAGCGGAATTGAAGTTGTAGATAAGCTATGTGAAAACGCTAAACCAACAGATAGTAATGGTACTATTGCAAAAGCAAACCAGCCTGTTATTACAAGCATAAAAATGCAATAATCACCTGGCATTTATTTTGTATAAATAAATCTAATAGGTAGTGGCAAACAATATAAATATAGTGAGTAAATAATATGGAAATGTCACTAGAACAGTTTTTTAATCATTTGGTTCAATATCCTGTACTTGGCATAATTGTACTTTTAGTAATCTTAGTTACTGTTGTTGCAGGAGCAACCGATGCTCCTGTTGCTATTGCTACTGCTATCGCAACTAGGTGTATGCGCCCCACAACCGCTCTTATATTAGCAGCTATAGCTAACTTTTTAGGTTTGTTTTTAATGAGCTTTGTATCTACTAGCGTTGCAGAAACTATGTTTAACATGGTCAAGTTTGATGTAGGCAATGCTCATATAGCTTTGTTAGCATTAATGGCTTCTTTAATTGCAAGCATTGCATGAGGTACTTTTTGTTGGTTTTGTGGAATACCAGCATCTAAATCACATTCCTTAATTGCTGGCATTACAGGAGGAGCTATTGCATTAAACGGAATTGACGGGGTTGTATTTTCAGAGTGAATTAAAGTAATAGAAGGTTTGTTTTTTAGTTTGTTTGCCGGCTTTGCGATCGGATGGGTTTTAGTTAGACTTATTTCACTGTTGTTTAGTAGGGTTAATAGAAGACGAGGCAACATTGTATGTAGTTGAATTCAAAATATACTAGCTGTAATCAAGGCAGGGTTACACGGTAGTCAAGATGGACAAAAATTTATGTCAATTGCACTTTTAGGAATGGCGCTTGCTATGGGTAAATCATCTGGTATTTCAGGTTCTAGCTTTCCTATATGGTTAATGGTGTTGGTAAGCGTATGTATGGCTTTAGGAACATTAATTGGAGGTAAAAAAATCATCAAATCAATAGCTATGGATATGGTTAAACTTGAAAAGTACCAAGGTGTTTCATCTTCATTAAGTACTGCTATTTTGCTTCTTGTATCTTCATTAGGCGGTATGCCAGTATCTACATCACATTGTAATACCGCATCTATTATGGGTGTTGGTACTGCAAAAAGCCCTAAAGAGGTAAAATGATCGGTTGCAATTCATATGGTAACAGCATGGTTGCTTACCTTTCCTTGTTGTGGACTTTTAGGCTACGTATTAGCTAATATATTTATTTTGTTTTAATTTAAATATTTCTATATCTAGTTTTTAAATAAACTTTATAATATCTACATTAAGAAAATATAAAAATTTAATAAGAGTAGGAACAAACAATGGCAAAAGTAGAATTAGACAGAGTTATTCAAGAGACTGTCCCTGGTAAACAAATTACAATGGCCCATATTGTAACAAGTCCAAAGCCTTTAATCTATCAAAAGTTAGGTCTTGATCCTACAGTTGATTACAATAAAGCTGCAATTGGAATTATGACATTATCCCCCCGTGAAACCGCTATTATAGCTGCAGATATTGCCATGAAGCGTGCAAATATTGAAATCGGGTTTATTGACAGATTTAGTGGAACACTGATTGTAACAGGTAGAATATCAGACGTAAGTGCAGCATGGGAATCGTTTCTTCTTTATGCTAAAAGAGAGATGGGGTTCTCGGTTTGTGATATTACTAAGGCTTAATACATGCGAAAAATCATTTTTATAGGCAGAACAGGAACCGGTAAAACAACACTCACGCAAGCTTTAAAAGGCAAAAAAATCACTTATCATAAGACTCAATACGTAAATCACTTTACAGACATTATAGATACACCAGGGGAATATGCAGAATGCCGTTGACTTGCAAATGGGCTTTTTACATATGCTTACGAAGCTGACATAATAGGATTAATGTTGAGCGCAACCGAGGAATATTCTCTATACAGCCCAAATTCAGTTGCCACTGCTACAAGAGAGGTTATAGGTATAGTTTCAAAAATAAATAATCCAGGGGCTAGACCAGATATGGCAGAAATTTGACTTAAAAACGTTGGATGTAAAACCATCTTTTTTGTTGATTCTGTAATTGGTCAGGGTGTTGCCGATGTAATGTTGTATTTAAGAGACGAGAGCGATGTAATGCCCTGAGAAACAGATAGTAAGAAAACAAAGTCACATTTTTTTGAAGAAAATCTAATTATAGATGGTGACGTTAGAATTGTTAATAGACCAGAAAGGAGGAGAAGTGAGCAAATCAGTATTAATGATCGCTGGAGACTACACAGAGGACTACGAAGTAATGGTTCCGTTCCAAGCCTTGCAAATTACAGGGATTAATGTAGATGTTGTATGTCCTAACAAAATTGCAGGAGACACTATCCAAACGGCAGTTCACGATTTTGGATCAGAACAAACTTACTCAGAGAAACCAGGTCATAAGTTTGTTTTAAATTCTTCTTTCGATTATTTGGACTTATCAAAATATAGCGGTCTATACCTAACAGGAGGTAGAGCGCCTGAATATTTGCGTATTAATTCTAGAGTTTTGGATATTGTCAGGTATTTTTTTCAATTAAACTTACCTGTAGCTGCAATTTGTCATGGTGTTCAAATTTTATGTGCTACTGAGGTTTTAAAAGGGAGAACAGCAACTGCTTATGAGGCAGTAGCACCTGAAGTTATTTCAGCAGGGGCAAATTATGTTAAAGTAGACCCAACATGTGCTGTAGTGGAAAAAAATTTAGTTACTTCACCTGCTTGACCAGGTCACGTTAAATTAATTAAAGAATTTATTAAATTATTAGGAGTGGAAATTTTTGTGAAATAAATTTTTTATATAACATTTATTTTCATGCTAAAATATACATAAATAGATTGAAGAATATTGAAAGAAAATTGCTATAAATAAAAAAGGAGGTACTTATGATAGCAAAAGGTTTTACAGAGCCAACTGATCGTGTGAAGCGTTTGGCTAATGTTATTGTTACTGCATTTCCTGAGGTAGAAGCAGACAGAGCAGTATTAGTAACAGATGTTTATAAGCAAACAGAAGGAATGCCAAATGTAATGCGTCGTGCAAAGGTAGTAGAGAAGTTATTTAACGAGCTTCCTGTTACTATTAGGGACGACGAATTAATTGTTGGAGCTTTGACAGTTCACCCTCGTTCTTGTCAAATTGCACCAGAATATTCATACGAATGAGTTGAAGCAGAGTTTGACACTATGGAAACAAGAATGGCAGACCCATTTAAAATTCCAAAAGATGTTGCATCAAAATTACATGAGGCATTTTTATATTGACCTGGTAAAACAGTAAGTGATTTAGCAACTTCTTATATGTCTGAAGAAACAAAGGAATGTCAAAACAATGGTGTTTTTACTGTAGGTAACTACTATTATGGTGGTGTAGGACATGTTTCTGTTGACTATGGAAAAATTTTAGATAAAGGTTTCCGTGGTATTATCGATGAAGCAGTATGTGCTATGCAAAAGATTGACCACTCAGATCCTAACTACCTAAAAAAGACACAGTTCTACAAAGCAGTTATTATTACATATAATGCAGCTATTAATTTTGCTCATCGTTATGCTGAAAAGGCAAGACAGATGGCTACAACAGAGAGCGATGCTACAAGAAAGGCAGAACTTCTTCAAATTGCTTCTAACTGTGAGAGAGTACCTGAAAACGGAGCTACAAACTTCTATGAGGCTTGTCAAGCATTCTGGTTTATTCAATTAATGCTTCAAATTGAATCATCTGGACATTCAATTTCTCCTGGTAGGTTTGACGTTTATATGTATCCACACTATAAGAATGACAAAACAATTACTCCTGAGTTCGCTCAAGAATTAGTTGATTGTGTTTGGGTAAAATTAAACGACATTAACAAAACAAGAGACGCAATTTCAGACCAAGCTTTTGCTGGATATGCAGTATTCCAAAACTTAGGTGTAGGCGGACAAGACGAAACAGGACGTGATGTAACAAATGACGTTTCATACATGGCAATGAACGCATCTGCTCATGTTAGATTACCTCAGCCATCATTCTCAATTCGTGTACATGAAAACACCCCTGATGAGTTCTTATACAGAGCATGTGAACTTGTAAGATTAGGTCTTGGTGTTCCTGCTATGTATAATGATGAGGTAATTATTCCTGCTTTAGTTAATCGTGGAGTTGCACTAGAAGATGCTCGTAATTACTGCATTATTGGATGTGTTGAGCCTCAATGTCCTCATAAAACAGAAGGATGACATGATGCTGCATTCTTTAATGTTGCTAAAGTTATGGAAATCACAATGAACAACGGACGTGTTGGCGACAAGCAATTAGGTCCTGTTACAGGTGAGATGAGTTCCTGAACTAATATTGAGGACTTCTTTACTGCATTCCAAAAACAAATGGAATTCTTTGTATATCATCTTGCAGAAGCTGATAATGCAGTTGATTATGCTCATATGGAACGTGACCAGCTCCCATTCTTGTCAGCTCTAGTAGAAGATTGTATTGGACGTGGTAAAACAGTCCAAGAAGGTGGAGCTATTTACAACTTTACTGGTCCTCAAGCATTCGGTGTACAAGATGTAGGTGATTCTGCATACGCTATGCAAAAACATGTTTTTGAAAATAAAGAAATCACACCTGCTCAACTTAAAGAAGCTTTAGATAACAACTTTGGTTATCCAGTTGATAGCTCAACTCAAGCAGAAAAAGCATTTGATGCACAACGTGTTAGTGGTGGAAACGTTTCTGCTAATACTAGTCAAACTGACGAGCAAAAAGTATACGACATTGTAAAACGCATTCTTAGCGAGAATGGATCTGCAGATCTAGCAGAAGTTACAAATGCAGTTAATAGTTCAATTCAATCAGCTCCAACAAGTGGTCTTGATTTCTATGGTATTAAAAAACTTATGGAAAAAACAGACTGCTATGGTAACGATATTGATGAGGTAGACTATGTTTCTGCTAGGGTAGCTAGAATTTACAGCTCAGAAGTAGAAAAACACACAAATCCTCGTGGTGGGCAATTCCAAGCTGGTTGTTACCCTGTATCAGCTAACGTATTATTTGGTAAAGATGTTGCAGCTCTTCCAGACGGTAGATTAGCTACAACTCCATTAGCTGACGGTGTATCACCTCGTGCAGGTAAAGACGTTCATGGTCCTACAGCTGCTACAAACTCAGTTGCAAAACTTGATCATGAATACTTCTCAAATGGAACTCTATACAATCAAAAATTTACTCCATCTGCTTTAGCAGGAGATGAAGGACTTAGAAACTTTGCTGCTGTTATTAGAAGTTACTTTGATCATAAGGGTATGCACGTACAATTCAATGTAATTGATAGGAAAACCTTAATTGATGCACAGAAACATCCAGAACTACACAAAGACTTAGTTGTTCGTGTTGCTGGTTATAGTGCTCACTTTGTAACTCTAGCAAAAGAAGTTCAAGACAATATTATTGAAAGAACAGAGCACGAATTCGGTGCAGGTGGATGTTAATTTAGGAGATTACTGTAATTATGGAGCGGATAGATTATAAAAAAGAAGGTCTTGTTTTTGACATTCAGAGGTTCTCTCTAAATGATGGACCTGGAATCCGCACAATTGTGTTTATGAATGGATGCCCACTAAGATGTAAGTGGTGTTCTAATCCTGAATCACAATTGTTAAAACCTGTGGTTATGTTTAACTCTCTTGAATGTATTCACTGCGGAGCATGTATTAAAGCTTGTAAACAAGGAGCAATAGATCCTAAAAACAAAGCTTTGATTGATCATGAAAAATGTATTGGTTGTGGCGAGTGTACGCTTGTATGTCCTGTAGGAGCATTGATTCTAAAGGGCAAGAAAATGACTGTCGGTGAGGTTATTCGCGAGCTTAAAAAGGATGCCACACATTATAGGAGATCAGGCGGAGGCTTAACTCTTTCAGGAGGAGAGCCTCTGATGCAATCTGACTTTGCTGTTGAACTTTTAAAGGCAGCACATGAGCAAGGTTGAAATACAGCTATTGAAACAACTGCTTGTGCAAGTGAAGATATAATTAAAAAAGTTATGCCCCACATTGATTTGGCTCTAACGGATGTTAAAAGCGTTGATGATAAAAAGCATACTCAATTTACAGGAGTATCTAACACAGATATTTTAAAGCGAGTAAAGCTTATATCTGAAATTACTAAAATAAGAGTTAGAGTTCCTGTAGTACCTGGTTTTAATGAAAAGCCAGAAGAGATTAGACAAATTGCAGAATTTTCTAAAACTCTTAATCAAGAAAATTTCGATTGTGTTAATTTATTACCATATCATTCAATGGGTGAGAATAAATATACAATGTTAGGCAGAGATTACGACTTACATGGCGTAAGTATGCTTAAAAAAGGTTATATAGAAGAATTACAAAAGGTTGTTGACCAATGTGGCGTTAAAAGTCGTGTTGGATAAATTTATAAGTAAACAAAGGAGGAGATATGAATCAGCAGCTAATTGAAAAAGTGATGAAACAAGTCTCTAGTGAACTTGCAGGTGGAACTACTGCAACAGCTAGTGCTTCTTCATCCTCTACATGCGAAGATCACTGTCTTGGTGACGTTGGTCTAACAGAGTATGTAGGAACATCAACAGGAGACACAATTGGTCTTGTAATTGCCAGTGTGGATCCATTGGTATCTAAAGCAATGAAGCTGGGCAAATTTCGTTCTATCGGTATAATTGGAGGACGTACTGGTGCTGGTCCTCAAATTATGGCAGTAGACGAAGCTGTCAAAGCTACAAACACAGAAGTTATTTCTGTTGAATTGCCAAGAGATACTAAGGGCGGTGCAGGTCACGGCTCATTAATTATTGTCGGTGCAGATGATGTATCAGACGCAAGACGTGCAGTTGAAATTGCATTAAGTGTTCTTCCAAAATATTTTGGAGATGTTTATGGCAATGATGCAGGTCATCTTGAGTTCCAATACACAGCTAGAGCAAGTTACTGTCTTGAGAAAGCTATGGGAGCAACCCTAGGTAAAGCATGAGGTATGACTTGTGCAGGTCCTGCAGCTATCGGTACTGTTCTTGCAGATACAGCTGTTAAAGCAGCAAATGTTGAAGTAATCAGTTATTGTTCACCAGGTAACGGCGGAACAAGCTACTCAAATGAGTGTATTTTAACATTTAAAGGAGACTCTGGAGCTGTTCGTCAAGCTGTAAGAGCAGCTATTGAAGTTGGCAAGAAACTTCTAGGAGCTCTAGGCGATGAGCCTAAATCAACAACAACACCATATATTTAAATTAACGTTCATCAAAATTAAAAGTAAGGAGGATTAAAATGAACGCAGACGCATTAGGAATGGTAGAAACAAAAGGCCTAGTAGGGGCTATCGAGGCAGCAGATGCTATGGTAAAAGCTGCAAATGTATCACTTTGTGGATACGAGAAGATCGGTTCTGGACTTGTAACAGTTATGGTAAGAGGAGATGTTGGAGCTGTAAAAGCTGCAACAGACGCAGGTGCTGCTGCTGCTAGAGCAGTAGGAGAGGTTGTATCTCTACATGTTATCCCTCGTCCTCATTCTGATACAGAAAAAATTATTCCAAAGAAATTAGGCTAGTAGTTTCGAGCAAGACATTAACGAGGGTGGTAAACACCCTCGTTATGTATACATTTTATTATGGTTATTAATCAGGCAGAGTTAGAAAACTTAATAAAACGAATTATTGAGCTTACTTTAAAGCTACAAGAAGAAAATAAAGAAAGTAATCTTCTAGTTTTAGCAGGTAGTGATGTTGATCATTTAAAGAAAGCTCTAAATTGTTATGAGTTTGAGAATAATGTTGAGTATACAATAGCAGTCAAAGAAGAACAAATGGAAAACAAAGAGCTTGGAGAGCTAATTTGTTCTAAAGGTTGCAATATTGTAAATATAAGTAAGGCATTAAATTCTCAACTAAATTATAACAAGATTGTTTATTTAACTATGCCACGTGACATACTCGCAAAATGCGCTTTGTGTATATCAGATGTATATGAAACTAAACTTATGAAAAAAGCATTTGAGAAAAGTTTAAATGTAGTTATAGCAAAAAATGCTCTGGAACCTTTTGTAGGAACGGAGCCAGAAAGCTATAAGAAGCGTGTTTTATGGTATGTTAGAGTATTACTTGAATACGGTGTTCAAATAAAACTTAATTCTTAAAGGAGGTAATAAATGCAGGAATCATTAGGAATGGTAGAAACTGTTGGAATTTCAACAGCAATTGAAGTAGCAGATGTTATGGTAAAGGCTGCTAATGTTAACCTAATTGAAGTGGAAAATAGCCGCGGCGGTGGATATATGACCGTTAAAGTTACAGGAGATGTTGGAGCTGTAAAAGCTGCTGTTATGGCAGCAAAAGCACAAGGCGAGCAAATTGGCAAGATTGTTTCTGCTACTGTTATTGCAAGACCAGCAGAGGATATGGCAAAATTATTTTGTGAACCTGAAGTCCCTTATAAGTCTGTTAATAAAAAACCTGTGTCCTATGTTGAGGAAAAAAAGGACTCACCTAAAAAAGATGTAAAAGTAACAAAAAAAGTTACAACAAAAAAGAGCAAATCAGCAAAAAAGGGCACTAAAGCTAAAAGTTCTAAAGCTTCAAAAACTACAAGTGCAGTTGTAAAAAAGGTTGTAAAAAGTACAAAAAAAGCTAGCAAATCTGTTTCGTCTTCAAAGGTGGTTAAAGCTGTTAAAGCTACTAAAACAAATAAAATAAACGATAAAAAAGAAGTAAAACCAACACCAATAAAAGACACTAAAACAAGTGCTGTAAAAACAACTAAAACTAACGAAAGCAAGAAAATTAACCCTAGAGATAAAGTCTCAAAACCAAAAAAACCATTTCAAAAGAAGATAGAGATTAAACAGCCTGAGAAGAAAAAAGAAACTGCTTTTAAAATAAATATTGATAAAACCTCCAAGAAATCAAGTACCGACCCAGATAAAAAGAATTAATTTAGAGTTTAAGGAGGTAATGTGATATTAGCAAAAGTAATAGGTAATGTTGTAGCAACTCGTAAAGAACCTTCTTTAGAAGGAACAAAATTGATGATCGTGCGTAGAATAGATGTTGATGGCAAATATATTGATAAAGAGCAGGTTGCTGTTGATTACGTTGGAAGCGGAATTGGTGAGAAGGTTTTATGTGCTACAGGCTCTTCTGTTAGAGTAGGAAAAGACAAGCACGACAAAACAATAGACATGGCTGTTATTGGCATTGTTGACAGTCTTGACACTTCAGGAATTTAGTTAAACGCTCACATGAAAGAAGGTTTGGGAATGAAATCGGGTATATTTGCATCTGTAAGTAGTGCGATTGGGTTTGTTTTAAATGCTCACAAAAGATATCAAGCTTTATCCCTTGAAGACAGATGTGAGATTATTGATGCTATTAGATCCTCGCTTTTAGAAAACTTAGATGTTATAACAATGCTTGCCTTAAAAGAGACCTGTATGGGTAACTATGAAGATAAAAAGGTCAAGATTGAGGCTGCAATAAAAAATACTCCTGGAATTGAAGACCTAATCACTGAAGTTAATACTGGTGATCGTGGCATGACACTATATGAGCTTAGTGGTTTTGGTGTTGTTTGTTGTGTCGAGTCTACTACAAATACTGCAACTGCTGTAATTAATCATGTAATTGGCCTTATTTCTGCTGGTAATGCAGTTGTTGTGTGTACAAATCCAATAGCTTATGCTACAACAACATATATATGTAATCTTATTTCAAAGGCAATTGTTAATAGTTGCGGAATAGACAACTTAGTTGTGTCTTTGGATGAAAACTCAATTTGCAAAACAGAAGAGGTTATGCAACACCCTGACGTTGATATGATTGTTTGCGGTGCTGAGAGTGACGTTTTGCGTTCAGCATTAAGTTGTGGAAAAAAAGTTATCGCAGAGGGAAGTTCTGATAGTGTTGTTTTGGTTGATGAAACAGCAGATATTAAACAAGCAGCTTTTGACATCTCAAGGAGTGCTTCTTTTGATAATGGGCTTATCCATGTTTCAGAAAAGACATGTGTTTATGTTAAGAGCATTAAAGATAGTTTGTTTTCCGAATTTGTTAAGAACAAAAGTTATGTTGTACAGTCTAAGCAAGAAATCTTAAAATTAGAGCAAGCTCTTTTAACGGATCAAAGAGATCTCAAAAAGCGTTGAATCGGTAAAAGTGCTTGTGAGATCTTAAAATCAATCGATGTTGTTGCTAGTAACGATGTTAAATTAATTGTTGTTCCAGTTGAGTTTAATCATCCTTTTGTATTAGAGGAGATGAGAATTCCACTTTTGCCTTGTGTAGAGGTTGATTGCTATAAGTGTGGACTTGAAATGATGATTGAACTAGAACAACGATACAGACACACTGCAGCAATACACTCTAACGATATAAATCGTTTAAGTGAAGCTGCTAAAGTTTTGCGTACTGCCGTTTTTGTAAAAAATGGTCCTGCACTAAATGGTGTTGGTTTGTTTATGCCAAATAGTCCATTTACTCTAACTATTGCTAATTTTTCAGGTGAGGGAGCTTTGAGTGCTCGTCATTTTACAAGAAGGCGTAAATGCATATTAACGAATGGATTTTCTATAAGGTAGGTTAAAGTCATGCATGAAATTTATATAAATTCATCAATATTTTCTGGTGTAGATTCACTGGATCATCTAAAAACTATAAAGAATAAAAAAATTTGACTTATTTGTGATGCTTTTTTGATTGACAATGGAACAGTAGATCAAATAAAAGATAGAATTGACAGTTCAAATACTTTAAAAATATTTAAAGATGTAATTCCTGATCCTCCTATTGAAAACATTTCTTTAGGCGTTTCACAAATGTTAAGTATAGATCCTGATGTAATAATTGCATTTGGAGGAGGGTCTGCAATAGATACTGCAAAAGGTATTATTTATTTTGCACCTGAGGCAGGGTTCAAAAAGAAGGTCAACTTTATTGCGATTCCTACAACTAGCGGAACTGGATCTGAAGTTACATCTGTTACAGTAATTACAGATAAGGAACTAAAAACAAAACATGTTGTAATTTCACATGATATTTTGCCTAATGAGGTTATTTTGTATCCACAATTTACAGTGTCCGTACCACCAGCTATAACAGCAAATACAGGCATGGACGTTTTAACTCATGTGGTAGAAGCTTATGTTGCAAAAAATGCTTCTTCTTATTCTGACGCATTGGTAGAAAAGGGTGTAGCTATTGTATTTAAATACTTAAAAAAATGTTACCACAATGGTCAGGATTTACGTGCAAGAAGCAAAATGCAGGAGGCATCAAATATTGCTGGTACAGCCTTTAATTTAGCAGGTCTTGGTATGAATCATGCTATAGCTCATCAGCTTGGTGGAACCTTTCACATTCCTCATGGTCTGGCAAATACTCTTGTTATGAACGAGGTTATTAAAAAGAATTCTAAGAATAAATACATGCAGAGCAGATACGCACTAATTGCTCATAAGCTAAGCGTTGCAAGGTCTGCAGATAGCGATGAGGTTGCAGTTGAAAAATTCTGTAACACCATTAGAGAAGCTCAAATTGAGATGAATATGCCACTAACAATAAGCGAGTGCAATGTAGATAAAAATGAGTTTAAGTCTAAATTGCCAGACATTTGTGAAAATGCTGTAAAGGATAGTTGTGTTGCGTTTGCACGTATGCCATATTCAAAAGAGGAAGTTGCAGAGATATTATTAAACATTTTATAAATGAGTTATGTTGATAATAAAATATTAAATTTATGTTTTTCGTCTTATAGAAATAGGTCTTTGGAGAACATTTAACATGAATGAATTTTTAATGACATCTGAATCTGTTACTGAAGGTCATCCTGATAAGGTATGTGACCAAATATCAGATGCAATTCTGGATTGTGCATTAGAGCAAGATAAAAATTCACATGTTGCAATAGAAACACTTGCATCAAAAGATAATATTATGATTGCAGGTGAGATTTCAACTACTGCAAAACTTGATTTTGTCAAGATTGCAAGGGATGTTCTAACAGATATTGGATACACATCAAAAGAAAGCGGCATTGATGCTAATTCATGTTTTATCTTGACAAATGTTCATGTTCAATCTCCCGATATTGCTCAAGGAGTTAATAAAAACTCTGATCAGAAAAAACTTATTGGGGGCGGAGATCAAGGGATAATGTATGGATTTGCATGTAATGAAACGAAAAATTATATGCCTTTGACACTATACTTGTCTCATAAGCTTACAAAAAGACTTGCTTTTGTTAGAAAAAATGGAGTTGTTCCATGGTTGTATCCAGACGGAAAAGCACAGGTGACAATAAAATATAGTCAGGATTATAAACCTTTGTCGCTTGAGAGTGTTATTCTTGCTGCACAGCATAATTCTACAATTCACTATGATTATCTAAAAACTACTCTTATGGATGAGGTTATAATGCCTGTATTGTCAGGTATGTTTGACTTGACTAACACTACAATTAAAATTAATCCTACAGGAAGATTTGTTGTTGGAGGTCCTGCAGGGGATACTGGGGTAACAGGAAGAAAGCTTATGGTTGATACCTATGGTGGTATTGGACGCCATGGTGGTGGAGCGTTTTCTGGAAAAGACGCTACAAAAGTTGATAGAAGTTCTGCTTATATGGCTAGGTATGCAGCAAAAAATATAGTTGCAGCTGGCCTTGCCGATAGGTGTGAAATTGCAATTGCATATGCTATAGGACAAGTCGAGCCTGAAGCTGTAAGTATTGAAACGTTTGGGACTCATCATGTTGACAAGGCTCTGATAGAAGAAGCCACAAAGCAATTATTTGATTTTTCTGTAGCTGGAACTATTGATAAATTAGATTTACTAAAACCACAATTTTTAAAGACGGCAACTTACGGGCACTTTGGCAGAGAAGATCAAGATTTTGCATGAGAAAAGCTTGATATGGTTGACACTTTAAGAAGAGAAGTTTTAGCTAAACAATATGCTACTTTTACAAAAGGGGGCTTGAAGTAATATGGAAAATTATAACGAGCAAATAATTCGTGATATTGTAAAAAATGTCATGCAACAAATTAATTATTATGATGTTTTAAAAATTCCTATTGGTGTATCAAATCGTCATGTTCACTTATGTAAAAAAGATCTAGAGACTTTATTTGGTCAGGGTTATGAGCTTACAAAGAAATCTGACTTAGCACAACCAGGACAGTATGCTGCAAATGAAACGGTTGCAGTAAGAGGTCCTAAGGGCGAGTTTAAAAAAGTAAGAGTCTTAGGCCCTCTAAGAGAAGAAAGTCAAGTAGAAATTTCGCTTACCGACGGGTTTCAAATAGGAGTAAAAGCTCCAATTAAAGAATCAGGACACTTAGAGAACACACCTGGTGTTACATTGGTAGGGCCTAAAGGATGTGTTGAAATGCCAAGGGGCACAATTGTTGCATTGCGTCACATCCACATGAATCCTCAAACTGCAGAAAAATTAGGAGTTCATGATAAAGATATCGTTGAGGTAGAAACATTCGGTGAGAGAGCTGGTGTTTTAGGCAATGTTTTAATTAGAGTTTCAGACAAGTTCTCACTTGAAATGCATGTTGACATTGATGAGGCAAATGCATGTTTGCTTAAGAACAAGGACTACGTAGTTATTAAAAAATAAAATTTTATGATTTTAGAAAAACAAATACTTAATGATTTTGCTCAATTAGTTGAAGAAGATAAGTCAACTAAATTTAGTGGAGAGCTAAAGGTTGGAGTCGATTTAGGTACTGCTAACATTGTTCTTGCAGTGGTTGACAAAAACAACAATCCTGTTGCTGGAGCTAGTTATGAATCGTCTGTTGTAAAAGACGGAATTGTTGTTGATTATGTAGGAGCTATACAAATTGTAAAAGAATTAAAACAAAAACTAGAAGAAAAACTCGGGACAGAACTTATCGATGCAGCATGTGCTATTCCTCCTGGAGTTGTTGAAGGAAGCGTTAAAGCTATTGCAAATGTTGTTGAGGGAGCAGGATTTAACGTTGTAAATATTGTGGATGAGCCAACAGCAGCGTCAAGTGTGTTAGATATAAAAGATGGTGCTGTAGTTGATGTTGGAGGCGGCACAACTGGTATTAGTATTTTAAAAAATGGTAAAGTTGTATATACTGCGGATGAACCTACAGGCGGTACTCACATGACTTTAGTAATTTCAGGCTATTTTGATGTGTCTACCAAAGAAGCAGAGGGCATAAAGAAAGATGTTTCAAAAGAAGCTGATGTGTTTCCTATAATAAAGCCTGTTGTACAAAAAATGGCATCAATTGTGAAAAACTTTATTGTGGGACATGATGTTTCTAAGATATATGTAGTTGGAGGAGCTTGCAGTTTTAGTGAGTTTAGCTCAGTATTTGAAAAGGAAATTGGAGTAGAAACAGTTAAAACGAATCATCCGTTATATGTAACACCATTAGGTATTGCTATGAATTGTAAAAATTAATTATTTAGAAAGGGGAAATATGGATATAGATGTAAATGTAGTTGAACAAATGGTAAGAAAAGCTATTGCTGATACAATAGGGACTAATGCGAACTCATCACAGGTTCCATCAAAAGGAGACTATGGTGTATTTAATACAATGAACGATGCTATTGATGCATCTTTTATTGCTCAGCAGGAGTTATTGCATTCGACAATGGCACAAAGACAAAAATATGTTGACATTATTCGTGAAGTTTCTCTAAAACGCGAGAATTTAGATTTAATGTCTAGGCTTGCAGTAGAGGAAACCGAAATTGGCAATTATGAACACAAAGTTATTAAAAACACTTTAGCTGCCGAGAAAACACCAGGGACTGAAGATCTTATAACAGAAGCCAAAACAGGAGATGATGGACTTACATTAATTGAATATTGTCCATTTGGAGTTATCGGTGCTATCACACCTACAACAAATCCTACAGAGACTATTATAAATAATTCCATTTCAATGATTGCAGGCGGAAATACTGTTGTTTATAGTCCACATCCTAGAGCAACTAAGGTATCTCACTTACTTATTAAATGATTAAATAAGGCTATAATTGATGCTGGAGGACCAGCTAACATGATAACTACAGTAACTGAGCCTTCAATCGAAAACACTAATATAATGTGCGAGCATCCAAAAGTAAGAGTTCTTGTTGCTACAGGAGGTCCATCAATCGTTAAAAAAGTAATGTCAACAGGAAAAAAGGCAATAGGAGCAGGAGCAGGAAATCCACCTGTTGTAGTTGACGAAACTGCCGATATCGAAAAAGCAGCAAAAGACATTATTGATGGTTGTTCTTTTGATAATAATGTTCCATGTATTGCAGAAAAGGAAGTTTTTGCTGTTGAACAGGTTTGTGATTATTTAATTCATTGTATGAAACAACACGGAGCTTATCACATAACAGATTTAACTATGATAGAAAAATTAGATCAACTTGTATCTAATGATAAAGGTAAACCAAAAGTTGAGTTTGTTGGAAAGAGTGCAAAATACATACTAGATAAATTAGGTATAACAGTAGGAGACGATATTAAAGTCATTATTATGGAGGTTGGAAAAGAGCATCATTTAGTTATTGAAGAAATGATGATGCCTATTTTGCCTATAGTTCGTTGTCATGACGTTGATCAAGCTATTTCCTATGCTTATATTGCTGAGCAGGGAAATCGTCATACTGCTATTATGCATTCTAAAAATGTTGATAAACTAACAAAAATGGCAAAACTATTAGAAACTACAATCTTTGTAAAAAATGCTCCATCTTATGCTGGACTTGGAGTTGGAGGAGAAGGTCATACAACATTTACTATTGCTGGTCCTACTGGCGAGGGTCTAACAAGTGCTAGATCATTCTGTAGACAGCGAAGATGTGTTATGGCAAACGCTTTTCATATTAGATAGGTGTTAACATGAATTTACTTGATAAGATAAAAAATGCAGGAATTGTTGGCTGCGGAGGTGCAGGGTTTCCTACACATGTAAAACTTAACTGTTCTGTAGAATACTTGATTGTAAACGCTGCAGAATGTGAACCGCTTTTAAGAACAGATAGATTCTTAATGCTAGAAAAAGCAAGTGAGATAATTTTTGGTCTTGAAATTATAGCCAAGCAGGTTCAAGCAAAGCATGTATACATTGCTTTAAAAGAAACTTACGCAGAAGAGATAGCCTCTCTTCAAGATGCTATAAACAAAGCAAATAGTAAAGTTAAACTATTTATGCTTAAAAACTTTTACCCTGCAGGAGATGAGCAGATTATGGTTCTTGAGGTTACTGGTAGAACTGTTCCTCCTACAGGAATTCCGCTAGATGTTGGGTGTGTAGTTTCAAATGTAGCAACAGTTTATGGAATTTATGAAGCTTCAAAAGACATTCCTTTTACTCAAAAATACTTGACAGTTACAGGAGCTGTAAATAATCCTACAATTGTAAAGGCTCCATTAGGAACATCATTTAAGGACTGTATTTCTGTTGCTAAAGGTACAACTATAGACGACTATTATGTTCTAGTTGGTGGACCTATGATGGGAAAGTTATTCTCTAAGGATTGTCTTGACACACAGACTGTTACTAAAACAACATCTGGCATTGTTATTGTGCCTGCAGATACAAAACTTGTAGAAATGAGGGAAACTCCTCTAAAAAATATTATGAAACAAGCACGTATTTCTTGTATTCAATGTCAAACATGCACACAAATGTGTCCTAGATATTTAAGTGGTCATCCTCTCTCTCCTCATAAAATAATGCGTAAAATGGCTTATGCACAAAGTGTAGAAGACGTGCTAGACGATCCAGCAATTAAAGAAGCAATAACATGTAGCGAATGCGGAGTTTGTGAAGTTTATGCTTGCCCTATGTTCTTAATGCCAAGACAGGTTAATGTTTTGTTAAAAGGTAAACTTAGAGAAGCTGGTTTTAGGTATCAAAAAGACACAGAGCATACCTTTAAATACAGAGAAGACAGAGAATATCGTAGAATTCCTTCTCATAGATTAGCTTCAAGATTAGGTGTAGAGCAATATTATGATTATACAATTCATGATCTTTACGAATTGAAGCCTAAAAAAATTGCTGTGTCTTTGCAACAACATATAGGAGCTCCTGCAGAGCCAGTTGTAAAAGTTGGTGATAGTGTTAAAGTTGGAACCCTAATTGGTAAGATTCCTGATAAGGCACTAGGCGCTAACATACATGCTGGCATTAATGGTGTAGTTGTAAATATTAATAACGGCATTATCGAAATAGAGCAAAAATAAGGAGATACATATGATTACTATTGGTTTTATAGAAAGTAACAGCATAGCAAAAGGCATAGATGCAGCAGATGCCATGCTTAAAGCTGCAGAGATTAAACTTGTAACTGCTCGCCCAAGTTGTCCTGGTAAGTATCATATTATGGTTTGTGGTGAAGTTTCAGCTGTAAAATCTGCAATGGAAGCTGGAAAAGAAAGAGTTGAAGGTTCTCTAATAGATGAGCTTATCATTCCTAGAGTTCATCCACAAGTAATTGAAGCAATAAATCAATCAACTATGCCAGAAAACATTAGAGCTGTTGGTGTTATGGAGTACTTTTCTGTTGTGCAGGCTGTAATAGGAGCAGATGCAGCAGTTAAAACTGCTGGAATTACTCTGCTTGAGGTTAGACTTGGTACAGGAATTGGCGGCAAGTCTTTTGTAACGCTTACAGGAGACGTTTCTGCAGTTGATGCCTCTGTAAAAGCAGGAACAAAAAATGCAATAGAAAACGGATTGTTGATTAGTAAGGTTGTTTTACCTCATCCTCATCCTGATTTGATACAAACCTTGTTATAAAAATTATTTTAGTTATTCCCCTGTTGATCTTTAACAGGGGTTTTTATTGTTTTGAATAAGTCTATTAAAAGAGTCAAAGTTCCTATTTATAATTTAAGTGAATGTTCTAAAAATTTTGAAGAAGTAGAACTAGGACTAAATGAAGAATTGGCTCTTAAGGAAGCAGATCGTTGCCTTAATTGTAAAAACCCATCATGCATTAAAGGTTGTCCTGTAGAAGTTAATATTCCTGCATTTATTTCAGAAATAAAACAACATAATTATGAATCAGCATACAAAATTATTTATAAAAGTAATGTTTTACCTGGAACATGTGCTAGGGTGTGCGAACAAGAATCCCAATGTGAAAAATTTTGTGTTAGAGGTAAAAAGGGAGACTCTGTTGCAATAGGAGCTCTGCAACGTTTTGTAACTGATATTCATACATCTATTTATAAAAATAAACAAAAAAATTCGGAATTATCTGATAAATACAAAGTAGCTATTGTAGGATCTGGACCAGCAGGGCTTGGTTGTGCTGGGGAGTTGTTAAGAAACAACTTTAAAGTTGTAATGTATGAATCC
>CAVGFB010000030.1:0-6039 GCA_963628375.1 Gorillivita sp. (SeqCode) | reverse complement strand
ATCTTGTAAATAAACGAAAGGCTTTATGTTAAATATAGTTCCTAATAATAAAGAAAAACTTTTTGCTCGTTGTGTTTTTGATCTAATAGATATTAGTCCAAATAGTTTCTTTGTAGTAAAAAATCAAAAAAAACTCTTCAATGACAATGGTTTTATAGAACTAAACGAATCAGAGCCTTGAAACATAGAATATGGTAAAAATTATTTTGTAACTCGCAACAATTCTTCTTTAATTGCTTTTAAAATTCCAAATAATAAATTTAGTTCACTATTAATAACTGCTAGTCATGGTGATTACCCTTTATTATGTGTTAAAAGAAACCCTCAAAAAGACACTCTTAAGATTTATTCTAAACTTGGATCTGAAGTTTATGGAGCAAGTATTCTAGATTCATGATTCGATGTTCCACTAGGTTTAAGTGGCAGAGTGTGCATAAAAAAAGACAATAGAATTTTAACAAAATTATTAAATATCGATAAACCTTTATTAATGCTTCCTAGATTAGCTTATCACTTAAACAGAAAATGTAATAGCGAAATTAGCATTAATGTAAATAATGATTTGAATCCTGTTTTGGGATCATATGATAATGCTTCCTTTTTAAAAATTATTTCAGAACAGCTCAATGTCAATAAAGATGACATATTAGATTACGAATTATTTTTTTATCGTCAAGAAAAATCAAAGTTTTGAGGAGCTAATGAGGAGTATGTATCTTCTCGAGCTATAGATGACCAAGTTTGTGCTTATAGCTCACTTTTTGCTCTTTTAGATACAAATGATGCATCACAAGTCTCAATGCATGTTATGCTAGACAATGAAGAGCTCGGGTCTTCAACAAAGCAGGGTGCTGAATCTACTTTTTTGAGTGATGTTATCGATAGGCTTTTTGATTCGTTTGGTATAGGGCTTCAAAAGAAAGCTAATATACTTTCAAATTCTATTATGTTAAGTGCAGATAATGCACATGCTCTGCATCCTAACAGTCCTGAATATAGCGATAGAGAAAACACATGCATAATGGGCATCGGTCCTGTTATAAAATATAGTGGCAAATTTTCCTATGCTACCGATTCTGTATCTTCATCAATTGTAAAAATGATTGCTAAACAGAATTCTATTCCATTGCAAGAGTTTTTCTATAGACCAGACTTAACTCCAGGAAGCACGCTTTCGAAGCATTTTTTGCCTACAATCTCTATTAAATGTGCAGATATAGGGCTGGCTCAACTAGCTATGCATTCAACTTATGAGACGTGTTCTGTAAAAGATGTTTATACTTTAAAAAATTTATTAAAATGTTTTTACAAATCAGATATTGCTACACTTTATGATGGAGAATATTGTATTAATTCATGTAAAATAAGTTAATGTATTCAATATATAAAATTAAGGACTAACTATGGGAAAAATACTGTCATCGGATTTATCAATATCTTTTATTTTGATAGTATTGTTTTTTGCTATTTTATATGTGCTTTCAATTATATGAGTTATCAGAGATGCTTACTCTAGGGGAGCAAATTACAAAATGTGAGGATTTGTAGCATTAATTCCTTTTATTGGTGTAATTGTTTATTTAATGTTAAGACCGCAACTTTTACTTATAGACAAAGATGAACAAGAGCTTGAAATTGCAATAAAGAAGCGAGAACTTTTAAAATATGGGGAGTGTGCAAAATGTGGGTATCCTGTAGAATCATCTTATGTGGTTTGTCCTAATTGCACTACGAGATTAAAAAATTTGTGTCAATATTGCAATAGACCTCTTGATTATGAATGAAAAGCATGTCCTTGGTGTGGTGCTTCTGCAAAACTTAAAAGTGGTATGGAACAAAGTACAAACTATGCAACAAAAAGTATTCCAAAAAATTAAAATAAAAACGCCAATTAAAGCATTAAATAATTTAATTGTGCTAGTATCTAATTAATTAAGAGTATAATTATTTTAATGTTTTGTACTTATATTATTTGGAGGTAAAATGAAGGTTAAATTACCAGATGGAAGTTTATTAGAAGTAAAAGATAAAGCTAGAGTTATAGATGTCTCTCGCACAATAGGAGAGGGTCTTTATCGTGCAACAATTGCTGCGAAAGTTAATTCTAAATTTGCTGATTTAAATGATTACATTAACGACGGAGACAGCATAGAAATTATTACATCAAAGTCTCCTGAAGCTTTGGGAATCATGAGGCATTCTTGTGCTCATGTATTAGCAGAAGCAGTTTTGTCTTTATACCCAGATGCTAAGATCGGATTTGGGCCTCAAACTGATGATGGGTTTTTCTATGATTTTGACTTAAACGAATCTATAAGCAGTGATGATTTTAAGACTATAGAAGATAAAATGCAAGAGATTATCAGTAAAGATGAGCCTTTTGTTAAAAGAATTGTTTCTAAAAGTGAAGCAAAAGAGATATTTGCTAACCAAGATTTAAAATTAGAGCATATTGATGACATACAAGACAATGAAGATCTTATTATTAGAGAACATGGCAAATTTACAGATTTATGCTCGGGTGCACATGTTCCTTCATCAAAATATATAGGAGCTTTTAAACTTTTAAAAATAGCTGGAGCATATTGAAAGGGAGATGCTAACAACAAACAATTAACAAGAATTTATGGAACTGCTTTTTTTAACAAAAAAGATCTAGATAATTACTTGAATATGTTGGAAGAAGCAAAAAAACGCGATCATAGAAAGCTAGGACGTCAATTAGGAATTTATACAATGGACAATACTGCTGGAGTAGGTCTTCCAATGTATCTTCCTAAAGGAGCAATTATAATTAGAAGACTTCAAGAATGACTTAGAAAAGATCTCATAAAAAGAGGATACGAGGAAGTTATAACACCTCATATTTATAATGCTGAGGTATGAAAAATGAGTGGGCATTATGATTACTATCATGAAAACATGTACTTCTTTAATATAAATGAAGGAACAAGCGATGATCCAAGATATAGTGAGTATGGTGTAAAGCCAATGAATTGTCCAGGACATGTTTTACTTTATAAGAATGATCAACATTCATACAGAGATTTGCCTATAAGATATTTTGAGTTCGGGACAGTTTACAGACACGAGATGAGTGGTGTAGTTCATGGGCTTTTGCGTGCACGTGGTTTTACTCAAGATGATGCACATGTTTTTTGTACAAAAGACCAACTAATTGATGAAGTTGTAGATATCTTAAAGCTCGTTGACCATATTATGGGGGAATTTGGATTTGAGTATGAAGCTGAAATTTCAACAAGGCCTGAAAAGAGTATTGGAACAGATGATATGTGAGAACATGCAACAACTGTTTTGATGCAGGCATGTAAAAGGCACAATTTAAAATATGAAATCAATGAGGGAGATGGTGCGTTTTATGGTCCTAAAATTGATATCAAAGTAAAAGACGCCTTATCTAGACTATGACAATGCTCTACTGTTCAAGTTGACTTTAATTTACCAGAACGATTTGATATGAATTATAAAGCTAAGGATAATACAGAAGAAAGACCTTGGATGTTACATAGAGCAATATTCGGGTCAATTGAGAGGTTCTTAGGGATTTTAATCGAACATTATGCAGGAGCTCTTCCTTTATGATTGTCTCCTGTTCAAGTTGCAATTCTGCCTATTGCTGACAGACATGTGGAAGCAGCTAAAACATTAAAAGAAAAAATAGCAGAACATGGTGGACGTGCTGAAATTTACTCTCAAAATGAACCAATGAAGGTAAAAATTGCTAAATCCCAGCAAAATAAAATACCTTATTGTATT
This sequence comes from Gorillivita sp. (SeqCode), assembly GCA_963628375.1. Classification (GTDB taxonomy): domain Bacteria; phylum Actinomycetota; class Coriobacteriia; order Coriobacteriales; family Eggerthellaceae; genus Gorillivita. The sequence continues at coordinate 2,262 of CAVGFB010000030.1, read as the reverse complement.
GTTTTAGGTGATAGGGAAGTTGAGTCTAATGACTTATCTGTAAGACAGCTTGGTACTGGTGATTTGGGCTCTATGCAGACAAGTGAATTTTTAAAAATAATTGATGATGCGACGAGGCACTAATTTTAGATATTGATAAAATAAAACAAATTATATCTGCATATTCTAGCCTACAAAAAAAAATGGCAGATCCCAATGTTGTTTCTGACCAAACAGAATACATGCGATTGGCTAAAGAATATGCAGATCAGACTTCTCTTGCAAAAAAAGCAAAATCGTATTTGCAGTTAAACAATGATCTATCAGACGCTAAGGATATGCTTAGTGATAAGGATATGCATGATTTTGCACAAGATGAAATATCTAGAATTGAAAGCGAACTTCCTAAAATAGAAGACGAAATTAAGATAATGCTAATCCCTGAAGACCCTGCAGACAAGAAGGATGTTATTGTTGAAATTAGAGCTGCAGCAGGAGGAGATGAAGCTGCTATATTTGCTGGTGATTTATATAAGATGTATGAAAGATACGTTAATGAAATGAACTGACAAACTGAACCACTTGATATATCTCCGTCTGATATGGGAGGATTTAAATTTGTTCAATTTAAGGTAAAAGGAGATCATGTTTATTCATTAATGAAGTTTGAGAGTGGAGTTCACAGAATACAAAGAGTTCCTAAAACTGAAAGTCAAGGAAGAATACACACCTCTACTGCTACAGTTTCTGTATTGCCACAGGCAGATGAGGTAGAAGTTGAAGTTAAAGAAAGCGATTTAAGAATCGATGTCTTTAGGGCTGGCGGTCCTGGGGGGCAATGTGTTAATACAACTGATAGTGCTGTACGCATAACACATATTCCAACTGGACTTGTTGTTCAATCACAAGATCAAAAGTCACAAATTCAAAACAGAGCTGCTGCAATGTCTGTTTTGCGTGCTAGGTTATATGAAAAGATGCTAGCTGATCAACAAGCTGAACAAGGCCAAAAAAGACTAGCTCAAATTGGTAAGGGTGATAGAGCAGAAAAAATACGTACCTACAATGCACCACAAGATAGAGTAACCGATCATAGAATTGGGTATAGTGGGTCATATAATGGTATTTTATTAGGCAATGGTGGCGCAGATTTAAAAGATTTAATTTTAGCTCTACAAGCTGCTGACAAGGCAAACAAATTGGAAAGTGCCGTGTAGTTTGTGAATATTAATCAAGCTCTAAATTATTCAACTAATTTTTTAAATAATATAGGTCAAGTTAATTCTCGGGCAATTTCTGAGTTGTTCCTTTCTAATATTCTTAAATTAGACAAAATTAATCTCTATTTAAATGCTAGATTAGATTTGGATAAGAAGCAACTTAGTACATTATATGAATATTTAGAAAGAAGAAAAACTAAAGAACCAGTTCAATACATTCTAAATTCTGTAGATTTCTATGGTAATAATTATTATGTTGAGTGTGGTGTTTTTATTCCACGTGTTGAGACAGAAATTCTTGTTGAAAAATGTATAGGTTATATTAATTCTAAAATAGATATCAAATCTGACTATAGCTTTAAATGTTTAGATATATGTACAGGTTGTGGAATTATTCCAATTTCTATTTCAAGTCATGTGAAAAACTGCTGTTTTATTGGACTTGATATTTCTAATAAAGCAATAAAGTGTGCTAGATATAATTCAGAAAAAATAAACTCAGATTTAAATATTAGATTTTACCGTGACGATATATATGATTTTCATAATATAAAATATTTAAATAAAAGTAATTGTTTTGATTTAATTGTTAGCAACCCTCCTTATGTGCCTAGTAAATATATCGAGGATCTACCAGATGAAATAAAAAAATTTGAACCTTTAAATGCACTTGATGGTGGAGATGATGGTCTTAGATTTGCGATAAATATTATAAATTATGCATGTTTTGCTCTTAAAAAAAACGGATTACTTGCTCTTGAGCTGGATCCTAGAAATATTAATAAAGCTTATAATTATATAAAAGTCAAAAAATTTAGTCATGTTAAAATAATAGATGATTTAACTAAAACGAGCAGATTTTTGATTTCTATTAAGTAATAAAAGGAGAATAAATGATTAGTATATACAATAAGTTATTTGTACTTAATACAAAAAGTACAACATATGCATTTCAGGTTTTGCCTACTGGTCATATTGAACATTTATATTATGGATCTTCAATTAAAATTTAATCATAAAAAGATGCTGAAATATTAGTTGAAAAAAGAGAATTTGATCCAGG
>CAVGFB010000029.1:0-2196 GCA_963628375.1 Gorillivita sp. (SeqCode) | reverse complement strand
GTTAATAGATAGTTCAAAACAAAATTTAATTTACTATTCAATATTGTCTAAAATTAACACAGATTACTTTAAATATACAAACTACACCGACATTATTAAAATTGCAAATTCTATAGATAAAATAAGAAAATTCTATACTTCAAACAATAAAGACACAATACACAGCTTTTGGAATAACTTTATAAATAAATCTCAATTTAAAAAAAAGAACACAGCGATTTATAAACTCTACAAGCAGTATACAGACTACAAGCTACAGAATAATCTAATTGATAAAATTGACTTAATTAAATTTACGCTTGGCTTAAAAGACGTTAAATATCCAAATAAACAATTATGTATATTCAGTAAAGAAAATCTTACTCCCCTTGATTTAAGTGTTCTTAGCAAATTTGATATTGTAGACACTGATTTCAAATTCTACAAATACATTAACAACTCAAATTCGTATAATAAAGATAGTGTATTTGTCGATACTTTTGTTAAATCTTACGGATCATGCAATGAAGTCGAATGAATAATAAATAGAATTTATCAAGAAAATTTACCGCTTGATCAAACACAAATTGTAATTGCTGACAATATAGAATATAGTCAGCTATTCTATAACCTATGTATAAATAAAAATATTCCAGCAAATTTTAAATGTGGTGTGGAACTTTCTAACTCCAATGCATTCAATGTTCTATCTAATTTAAATACTTGAAATAAAGATGGTTTTAACGGATCAGATTATTTAAAACAGCTTATTATAAATCCAAGTTTTGACACAAATAAGCTACTAGAAGACATTAAATTTAATCAAATTAAATGCGAGTACAACGAATCAAATACATTTAGTAACCCTAACTATGACATTTCTATTGATAACGTATTAGAGATGTGTGGGAACTTAAAGCTATCGTTTGACAAGCAAGCAAATGATAGAAAATTAAAAACTTACGAACATTCAAACTATAAGTTTCCTACATGAGGGAGAGACTCTAATCAAAGCAGTCTCAAAAATACAGCTTTATATGAATGTGCTAAAAATCTTGCAAATATTATAGAAAAAGGACTTGTATATATTGTTGATCAATATACAAATACTCAAACTAACAATACAACAGTAAAAGATTTTGAATTAGCGTCAAAAAAACAAATCATTAATGAGTTGACTAATTTTTTAAATATTTATTCTTATCATGATTTACCTTACCTAATAGACTTGTTATCAACAAAGCTTTGTAAGTTCTCAAATACAGAAGATGGGCAACTTTTAATATGTAACATTGAACAATTTAATTCTATGTATAGAAAATACATTTTTATTTGTGGAATGAGTGCTGATAATTTTCCTGGAAACTTTAAAGAGGACTTTTTAATTCTTGATAATGATTATTGCACAATAGAAAAGTACAATCTAAAAGGCAAAGAAACTGACGCAAAAATTTACTACCCTACTTCAACAAATGTTATTAAAGATAAACTAGATAAGTTAAAGGAAAATATTTCAATATCTAATAAGCTAGGTTGTAATGTTTACGTATCATGGCCTTACTTTAATTTAACTACTCTAAGATATTCAAATCCTTCTTCTTTTCTGTATATGCTAAAGAAAAACAATCATACTAGCTTTTATGACTTAATTGCAAGTAACCAAATTGAAAATGCAGGGTTCTTTAATTCTTCAATTAACAAATACACAAAGATATGCAGAAAATATATTGATGGATACGTGTTCCAGCCACATGAACAACGCGACTGCAATAATGCAGAAGTTGAAATGCAAAAATTAAAATTTTCTCCGACAGAGATAGAGAAGTTTCTACATTGTGAAAAAAGATTTTTTTATGATGTGTTGCTAGGGCTAAATTGCCAAGAAAACGATGACCCCAACATAGGCATACAAGCAATTACTTTGGGCTCTATATTGCATGATTGCTACAAAAAATTATCAGCAACTAATAAAGATAGCAAATACATCTTAAATAAAAATGAGTTTATATCTTATGGAATTAATAAGTTTGAAGATTACTTTAAATATAGACCTCCTATAAGCAAACAAAGCTATAAAAAAATACTATCAGAGCTTAATTTCTGATTGAGTCAAATTTATGAACAAAATAAAAAAGTTGCTCACAAAACAATTTTATATGAAAAATATATTTCAAAAAAAATTTCTAATTTTATTGAAATTGGAGGATACCCAGATAG
>CAVGFB010000028.1:0-21808 GCA_963628375.1 Gorillivita sp. (SeqCode) | reverse complement strand
CTATATATATATATATTTTTTTTTATTTATTTTTCGTTTAAAGCTGAGTTTAAAATCTATGGAGCATCATAATAAGTTATCGCTTGAGTTCTAGCTGTTGTTCCCATTCCACATTTTTCAAACGGAGTTTTGTTGCTGTCATATCATGTTGCATTATATGATCCCGATGAATTAGTAAGACATGCTTTGTTTGAACCGATTATCGCACCTGTTAAATTTAAATTAAAATTAGAACCAAGTGTGATTGATTGCAGATTCATGTGAGCTAACATGTAAGAATAACTTGAAATATTAGTTGTATTAAAGCTCGAAAAATCTAAATTCTCAAATACACAACGATTCCCATAATTGTAAAACATATACGACACATCTTCAACTTTTGTAGTGTCTCATTTTGATAAGTTAGGAACATTATTTAATTCTGTAGTTCTATATCCATAATCTTCAAACATATGTGACATATTTGCAACTTTAGAAACATTTCAATTTGAAACATCAGGTACAGAGTTTAATGTTGTAGACAAAAACCCAAAATAAGAAAACATATAAGATACATCTTTAACGTTAGACGTATCTCACTTAGATACATCAGGTACAGTGTTTAAAGATGAAACACTTTCACCATATTTATAAAACATACTTGACATATTTGTAACTTTTGAAGTTTCTAAATATTCAAATCCCTCATTATCTGTAACATTTTTAAAACTATCAAACATATAAGCCGTACTTGTAATCTCACCATAATTTTTAAAACTTTCATTTATTTTAACTTTTGTAAATTCTCCTCTAGCTTTATCTCACTCTCAATCAGTAGCTTGATTAGCAGACACAGTAATATTGTATATAATATTCCCAGCGTCTATATGTTTTGCTTTATCTTTGTCTCACGTGATTACAAGAGTTGTGCCATCTCTATACGCATAAGCTTCGCCTTCTGGAGCTGGTTGTTCCTTTTCATAAGCAACAGCAAAGAAACCATCAACCTCAATTTTGCCTTGATTTTCTTTGACTTTCTCAATTGCAAAATCTGGTATTGACTCACATTTGAGTTTAGCAGTAAACGCAGAATTACCAGCTACTTTAGTTCCTTTTAACTCTGGTAAAATTGATGCATATTCGCTGTCACTTGTAATGTTTTCAATAGTTATCGTGTCGGTAGTATTGTTTATAATTTCAAATTTGTTTTCTAAAATTTTTCCTGTTTCATCAAATTTTAAATATGCAGAAGATGAAATATTGTCATCCTTTAAGTCGTTAGTATTAGCTGCATTCGCAATAATTGATTTAACTCCACAGAACCCAACAGAAACAACTAAACATAAGGCAAAAACACTTAAAGTTTTGTTTTTTAATTTGCCTGTTTTGTATAGGTACACAAAAAGAACAATAAGACCTACTGCCAAAATACCTAAAATCAAAGGCAAAAAGTTAAACTCTCCAGTAAATGTTGATGTACTTGCATCAATTGGTGCACTATCTCCCCCACTAGGAACAACATCACCTCCTCCACTACTTGCAAGCTCTAGGGCAAGCTTTCCTGTGATACTTTCACTTGCAGCAAATGCGTGCATGGGTAACATAACACCTCAACACATAAACGCAAAAATAAAAGCACCTAAATTTTTAACTAAATTGTTTTTAAGCAATCTCCCAAATTTAGACTTCATAATTCCCCTCTAATAAAAATATATTTCTCGATTTAAGTATTTTATTGCCCTCTTTTTCTTCTATAATTTTTTTAATTCTATTATTTTTTTATGATAAACTAAATAAAATTTTTTAGAGTATAGGAGATTAATATGAGTAAAGTTTGCGAAATATGTGGTAAGGGTCCAAAAAAAGGACGTAATGTTAGTCACTCACATAAAGTCACAGCAAGGACTTTTGCACCAAACATACAAAGAGTAACAATTAGTCAAAATGGTAAAACGCATAAAGCTAATGTATGCACAAGTTGCCTTAAGGCTGGTAAAGTTACAAAGAACTAAATTTAAATACAAAATATATAAAAGATCCCTCTTATTTTTTAGGAGGGATTTTTTATTCTCAATTGTCTTTTAGTTGAAGAATTTTCACAAAGTCAGAATCTAAGCCAACGCTCACTACACTATTATATAAAACTTTATTAAATGGGATTTCTGAAACGTCATGTCCAAGCTCGATAATACTTAAATTATTGCTAGCGCATACAACGGCATCATGATATTTAATTTCTCCACAAACAACTGCATCAATTCTAGATTGTAAAGCTTTATACAAAACACTATCTTCACTATCACTTAAACGTCCGCAACTACCAGAAACAAACGCGACTTTATTCAGAGTACTAGAGCATGAATTTTTGGCAGTCCACAGTCTTGGTGTTCTTTTAAACTGTAATTTGCATTTATCAACAAGCATGTCTAAAGTGACACTATTTGATCATTCCTTTGTGTCAGGAACACAAACAGGTCCTATCCCTAAATTCTTATCTTTATTTATACTTACAGGGCACAAAACATCAATTTTTTTAAATCCTAAAAGGGTTGGTAGAGTTGAATTTCCGACATCACTTACATCAAGAGCAGTATGAAAATTCATAAGAGATATATTTTTTTTAATTGCGACGTATACTAGATTAGAAATAGAAGAATTAAAATTTCTCCCAAGAACAAAATTACTAAACTGAGCTTCTTTCATAAAAGCAGGATGATGAGTTAAAAGCACATTGCAATTTTGTTTTTCTGCTTCTTCTAATGCCTCTAGAGTAGGATCTAAACAAATTGCAACACCTTTTATCTTTGCGTTTTCATCCCCAACCAAAAGACCTGTGTTGTCTCAATTATAAGACATACTTGCAGGAAACTTTTCAAGCAACTTATTTTCTAGCTCGCATACTTTCATAAATCTCTACCTTTCCTTATCTTTGTAAAAATTAATTACTTCTTCTATAAATTTTTCTACATCTTGCTTTGTCGTCATTAAGCCGAAAGAAACTCTTATAGCACCTAGTGCATCTTTTTCACTAACACCTATTGCTTTAAGTACTCTAGAAGATTTCTTACTATCATGCTCACCACACGCAGAGCCTCCACTTACTTCGATTCCCTTTTTATTCATATACATAATAACGTCATTACTTGTAGAATTTCTAAACAAAAGAGAGCATATGTGCGGTAAATAACTTGTATTATTGCAGCTTTGCGAAACTGTAAGCACAACATCACTTATCGTATTGATTCTTTCATACAAAAAATCTCTGAGTCCTGACAGTCTTTTGCTTGTATCTTTTATATTATGCATACATTCGTCAACAGCTAATCCCATACTTACAATTCCAGCTGTGTTTTGTGTTCCTGCTCTTTTAGAATGTTCTTGAATACTGCCCAAAATAAGTGGCTGAAAGGGAGTGTTAGATTTTAGATACATCACTCCTATACCCTTTGGCCCTCCTATCTTATGACCAGAAAAACTAGCAGCATCAACGTTTAAATCCGATACATCAAAAGGGATTTTACCAAAGGAACCAACTGCATCTGTATGAAAACATGCTCCTAAGTTATGTGCAATTTCACATAATTTTTTAATATCCTGAATAGACCCAATTTCTGTATTTGACGATTGTATTGAAACCAAAACAGTATTTTTATTAATCATTTCTTTAAGGGTTTCAGGATTCACAAAACCACCCTTATCAACTGGAAGAACAACCACTTCAAAGCCTCAATTATTTAAATCACAAACGGGAGTATAAACACTCTCGTGTTCCACGATACTTGTTATTACTCTCGGCAAATTGGACTTGTCTTTAATACCAAATTTGTCAATAAAGCCTCTTTTTTTTGCAACAGCTCTTGCAATACCAAAAATAAGAGAATTATTAGCTTCCGTAGCACCAGAAGTAAAAACAATCTCAGATGGACGTTTGGCTCCTATGGCCTCAAGCATTTTAATTCTAGCTTCTTCGATCTTTTGAAAACTATCGCGCCCTAGATCATGCAAACTGTTAGGATTAGCAAAATCATCACCAACGCAAAAATCTGAACTGCTTGCAGAAGCTGCGTTATCTAGGTATATGTATTTCTTTTTTGCCATCTTTATCTATTTTATTTTGCTATTTAAACAAAATATTCTAAAGCAAAGTTGTAAACTTTTTACAGTAGTTTAGATAAATCTCAAATTATCATGAGTGATAATAAAAAAATATTAATAATTGGGAGCGGTCCTATTGTAATTGGACAAGCTGCAGAATTTGATTATTCTTGTACTCAAGCATGTATTGTTCTTAAACAGCTCGGTTATAAAACAATACTTATTAATAATAATCCAGCAACAATTATGACTGATAAAGATATGTCATATAAACTCTACATGCAAGATATAAATATTGAAAATGTAAAAAATATTATTAAACGAGAGAACCCTTACGCAATATTGCCTGGATTAGGTGGCCAAACAAGCCTAAATCTTGCATCAAAATTATACAAAATGGGTTTTTTAAAAAAATATAATGTAAAACTTTTAGGAACAGACTTTAAAACAATAGAACTTACAGAAAATAGATCAAAATTCAAAAACTTTTGTAAAAAATTAGACATTCCTACTATTCCGTCAAATATTGCAACTTCAATAGATGAGATAAATAAAATAAGTGACAAGTTTAAACTGCCAATAATGCTTCGTCCTGCATATACTCTTGGTGGATATGGAAGTAGCCTTGTTCAATCTAATACTGATATTGAAATCATGGGAGAGGAAGCTTTGTCTGCCTCCCCTATAAATCAGGTTTTAGTTGAAAAGTCCGTTCGTGGGTTTTTAGAAGTTGAGTTTGAGATGATGAGGGATTGTAAGGGCAATACTATATGCGTATGTGGTATGGAGAATATTGACCCATGTGGAGTTCACACTGGAGACAGCATTGTTGTAGCTCCAATAATTTCTCTAAGTAAAAAACAAATTTCTACTTTAATTGAAATATCTAAAAAAATAGTTAAAAATCTTGATATTGTTGGAGGTTGTAACATACAATTTACTGTTGAAAACAAGTTTGACAACTCAGAATATAATGAAGAATTTAAGTATTATGTAATTGAAGTAAACCCAAGAGTTTCAAGGTCTTCTGCACTTGCAAGTAAAGCTAGCTCCTATCCTATCGCTAAGGTCACAACATTTGTGAGTCTTGGTTACATGCTAAAAGATATAAAAATTGGGCATACAACTGCCAACACAGAACCTAAGCTTAACTATAAAGTAATTAAGTTTCCTAAATTCGCTTTTGATAAGTTGCACAATATTAACAACACCTTAACTACACAGATGAAAGCAACAGGTGAAGTAATGAGTATTGGAGAAAACTTTGAAACTTGTATATTAAAAGCAATCTGCTCACTAGACGAATATGATAATAACAAAAAACTTGATTATCTAGAATTACATAAGTTTAAAAACTTTAGTACTGCAAATTTATTTGACTATATAAAAGAATTCAAACACGATAACTTTTTTGCAATTGCTCAAATTTTTAGAAATTTACAAACAAACTCAGAAAATGAACACTTAGAAACTATTAAAAAAATATGAAGAATTACAAAAATTCCTAAATTTTTTTTAGAGCACATTTCAAATATTGTAAAGACAGAAAAACAACTTATTTTAAATAAATGAAACTACAGTGCTTATATAAAAGCCAAAGAATTTGGGTTCAGTGATAGAAAAATTGCCGAACTTTGATGCACTGAAACAAAAAACATAGACAATTTTAAAAAGCAAAACAATATCAAAACATGCTTTATACAAATTGGCGCATTAGGCAAAGATAATTCTATCCCTTACTTTTATTCTTCATACAATCAAAATTCTAAAACAAAAAATATAAGAAATCTAAAACTAGAAAACTCTATTGTTGTAATTGGATCTGGCCCTATACGAATAGGGCAGTCAATCGAATTTGATTATTGTACAGTACAAGCGATTAAAACAATTCAACAAATTGGTTATAATGCAATTACTATAAATAACAATCCTGAAACTGTATCTACTGATTACTCTATCTCAGACAAATTGTATTTTGAACCACTTGACTTTGAACATGTTAAAGATATTTTAAAATGTGAAAACCCTAAAGGTGTGATACTACAATTTGGTGGTCAGACAGCAATTAACCTATACTCAGACATAGATTCACTAGGTTACAATATTTTGGGAACTTCTTTAAAGTCAACTAATATCGCAGAAGATAGAATTAAATTCAAATCTTTATGTGAAGATCTAAACATTAATTACCCGAGGAGTTTTACAGCAAACTCTATTAAGGATGCTATAATCAAGGCAGATAATATAGGATATCCTGTAATTATCAAGCCTTCTTATGTAATTGGCGGATTTAATGTAGTGATTGCAGAAGATAAATACAAATTAGAAAAAGTTCTTAAATCTTCTAACATTGACTATAAACAAAACAAAATATTCATTGACAAGTTTATTGAAGGTACGGAAATAGACGTTGATGCTGTATGTGACGGACAAGATGTATTTGTTCCTTCAATTATTGAACACGTTGATCCAAGTGGCATACATAGTGGAGACAGCAAAGCAATTATTCCTGCTAAATCATTGAATTTTGAAGTGATAAAAATCATTTTTAATTATACAAAGTTACTAGCAACTGCACTTAATATTGTTGGTTTATGTAATATTCAATTTGTAATTGATAAAAATAAAAATGTTTATGTTCTTGAACTTAACCCAAGATCTTCAAGAACAATACCTCTTAACGATAAAGCTTGTGATGTATCTATGTCTGATATTGCAACAAAAGTGATTTTAGGTTCAAGCTTAAAATGTGAAATAGAACAACTATTTAAATTTAAGGACATAACTAAAATAGAAAACTGTTACACAATCAACAACAAATCTATTCAACCTAAAACTAAAATACCTGTGTTTAGTAATAAAAACCTAGGTATTTCTGACTTAAAATTAGGACCTAGCATGATTTCAACTGGAGAAATTATTAAATAGAAATGGAGCGGGTGACGGGAATCGAACCCGCGTCACGAGCTTGGAAGGCTCGGGTTCTACCATTGAACCACACCCGCAAAGTGAGCATATACTATCACAAGTACATAATTAAATCTAAACTAATTTTGCATTATCAATTTTAATTCGTTAATAAATAAATTTATTTCTAATACTCAAACCTGTCAGGATATGCAAGTCTTTTTTTTGTATAGCTACTATCTGGCTCTTTGTACAATGGATTTAATTTTATTACACGTTGGGAATAAAACAAAAGTACAACACCAACTACAAATACAGGTATAGATAAAATCTGTCCCATAGTTAATCACCCTCAAGCAATGTATCCAAGCTGAGCGTCTGGAACTCTTACAAACTCCACAACAAATCTAAATGTCGCATACATTATACAAAATAAAGCAAAATACGTTCCTCGTGGTTGAGGAGCTTTTTTTCTCCTGCTTAAGTAAAATAAAACAACAAATATTACCAGCCCCTCTAAAAATGCTTCATATAGTTGTGAAGGATGCCGAAAAATATTACCTGCTTTGTAACCAAAATTAACTCCCCAAGGTAGATCAGTAGGAGCCCCCCATAACTCTCCATTAATAAAATTAGCACATCTTCCAAACAGTAGACCTAATGGAACTCCGATAAAAGCAAGGTCCAAAAGTCTTAAATATCTAACTCCACAAATTCTTGATGGAAGAATTCCAAAAACAAGTCCACCTATAAGACCACCATGAAAACTCATTCCGCCTTCATTTATAGCAAGAATTTTTATTGGATTAGAAAAGTAATAACCATCACCATAAAATATGCAATAACCAAGCCTAGCTCCTATAATTACACCTAAAATTCCCAGCAAAATTCCAAATAGTAATTTTTCAAATGTTACAACAATACGTCATTTTTTGGCCGTTAGTACTAGAATTATGCCTGCAAAAATGAATCCAAATAGATATGCAAGACCATATCATTTTACAGTCATATCTCCAATATTAAAAGCAATAGGATTTAAGCTGTGATATAAATTATTTAACATATATTAATTATATACCAGTCTGTTGAGTGCATGAAAACTATATAAATCTAAAATTTAGCTATAAAACAGTTCAATATATGTATTTTTTTGTAAAATGAAAATGTAATCTATAAAGGATAAAATTTTATGAAAAAAATTATTACCTACTCGGATATTATAGTTGCCCTGTTTGTTTCAACAGGAGTAGCCTTAACACAATATATAGGAACCAATCTCCACCTAGGTTATATCTTCTCACTTTTATTAATAACCATTGTAGCAATGGCAATAGAAATAAGCATAACACCGTATGTTATGCATCCAAAAAATCAGGGCCTAAAGAGATATGTAATATTAACCATTTATGCAATCCTACTTTTTTGACTTGTTGACTTTATAATTTGGGCTTTAACTGGAGGCATAGAAGAGTTAGTTTATAAGAATGATATTAATGGAGGAGATAGTTTTTATATCTTTTTCTATGAAAATCTATATTTTACGATAGGTTTTGCTTTTGCTCTTTTTGTAATAGCTAAACTGTTCTTAATTTTTGAATATTGAAGATATAACAAAAAAATACACCTAAAAGGAAACGAAAAATACGTCCCAAAGTCAACAGATTTAGAGAGAGTGATCAAAAAATTTGTAGGAGAAAATGAAAAAATTGATCCGGAAAAATGTCATAAGTACTTAACAGTAAATACAAAAACTGGAAACTACTATGGCTGCTTATGAAATAATGCAAGAGGATATTTTGGAATTCCTTACGCAAAACAGCCCACGGGAGAAGGTCGCTTTAAACCCGCAGAAAAACTAGAACCAGACAATAATTACTATACTGCACATTACTTTAGCAAAAACCCTATTCAACCAGACTTTGGTTTCATAAGTCAGGTTCATTATGGTATGTCAGAGGAATGTCTTACTCTTAATGTGTTTAGATCGGCAGATGTTCCAACTTCTCTTAGAGATGTCTTTTATGACTTTATAGAGGATATGTTAGGAGGAATTGCTGCAGATTCCATTAAAGAAACCTTTATCTCCTCAAGAAATAAAATAAAAAATATAAATAAAAATTTAACGAAAAATAAAGAGACAGAAAAGAACACAGAAAATGAAAAAATTACTACAACTCATGTAAAAGGCGAAACTAAAGACCACAAATTAGTTAAAAATTTATTTAGTATCTCTGAGAAAAACTTAGATGAAATGCTCGCTCGTGAGGAATCACTCAACAAAAAATTAAATCCAGTACTAGTATATATTTGTGGGATAAGTGCATCAACTGGAGGAGCAGCTTCTCCATTTTATGATTACTCAAATTTTGTAAAAAAACATACAGATGTTGTATGTGTAACAGTAAGCTACAGACTTGGAATTTTAGGCTCGATAAATTTAGATGATGTAAATGGAGCTGAACACATTGACAAAGACAAAGCAAAAAACCTTGGATTTTTAGACATCGTATGTGCTCTAGAATGAATTAAAGAGAATATTTCTGCATTTGGAGGAGACAGCTCAAATATTACACTTATTGGCAATGGTGCTGGTGCAAATATAGTACTTGCACTTGCTTGTTATGAGCCTGTAAACTCCTGAATTAAAAAGGTTATTTGCTATGACTGATATCCAAACACTCTTGAAAGCGATAAATACCTAGAGACTTATACCCTAAACTTTATGAATCTAGCAAACTGCAAGGACTTTTCTGACTTGTGTAAATTGGATCCAAAAAAAATATGTGAAGTCAGCAGGTACTTAATGAGAGTAACACCTTTTGTAGCAATTGGAGATGGTAAATACATACCAAAGAATTTGTTTAAAGCGGTACAGGAGGGAAAGGCAAAAAATGTAGATATGATTCTTGGAACAAGTGAAGACGCATTAAACGAACTAATTTTGTATCAAGACAAAAAAACATTTGAAGACAGATGTTTATATATTATGATGTCTAAAACTCTTTGAGTTGATCATACCAATGCAGTAAAAAGTTTCTTTTATAAAAAACATCAAACTAAAGAAGACTTAAAAGAACAATCTGTAGAATTTTTAAATATGCTTTTTGGATCTGGAGCTGTATTTTCTATAGCACAAGCACAGTGTAAAGCTGGTGGTCGTGCCTATATGTTCTATTCTAGGCTAACAAGCGTGTACAGAGAGCTAGGAGCATATAACTCTTTACTTGTACCTGTTGTGACAGGTGGGCGAGGTATTTCAAGATACTACGGTCAAATATATAGTGACAGTGCTAGCCAAATTCTTCAATTTATGATTGCTAACTTTGCAAGAAAGGCTAACCCCTCTATAAATAAACATGATGTTACACGTGTAGACGGTATAGATTGGGAGCCTTTTGGCAAAAACAGTAACAAAGTCTTGTATATAACCAACAGAAAAATCTATCTAAATAGCAGCCTTGAAAGTGAAACTCTTAAAAAATTATATTGTATAAAACAAATTCTAAAGAAAGATCCTGAGATCACAAATCAAATATTAAATTCAGATTAACTTATAACTTTAAACTTATAATTTAGCAGAGTATAGATTTTACTAACTAACTTTAACTGTTACTTCAGCCTCAGTTGTTCCAACCTTAATGCGATATTCATCATAGGCATCAAATATAGCTGTTGCCTTATAACTTCCTGGATTAAGCGAAACCTCACTCTTTATATTTTCTACTTCATACCCTGGAGAAAGCGCTCCGTCAGTTCTGTATAATTCCTGTCCGTCCTCAAGTACAATAGTAATTTTTTGATCATAACGGTTATCAGATGAATTTTTAATACCAGCACTTCCCTCATTATTTGTTCCATTTGGAAATGTAATAGTTTCGTTTATCGTACAACGCATCATGTTATCTTTCATTTCAGTATTTAAATCACGACTTGTATCAAATGCACTTTTTGAAGCTTTTGGATCCAATCAGTTAGTACAATTTTTTAACAACAACAAAACAATAAGAACAATGGCTATAAGTGCAAAAATGCTTGTGATAATTATGATAATTCTATTTCTCTTTTTATATTTCTCTACATCAAAATTATTTTGATTATTGATGTTTTGACCATTATTCATATTGCCATCCGGCATAGACTCATTAAAAACTTCTGGCGGATTTATTTGTACATTGTTGGGATTATTATTAAAATTTTGTTGATTATTCATTTATTCTCCTTAAAATTTCCCTTATTTTACACAAAATACAAATAATTATAGAAATAGTTTATAATTTTTTGATGATATTTGACAAAAATAGTGTAAAGAGTATATTAATAAAATACAAGTAGCAAACTTACAAGGAGTATAAATGATATATTTAGATAATGCGTCAACTACAAAAGTTAGAAGAGAAGTCATAGATGAAATGCTTCCTTTTTATAATGAACAATACGGAAATCCGTCTTCTATTTATTCCTTTGGACAAAAGGCAGCTGATGCTGTATCTGAATCAAGAAAAATTGTTGCCGATGCACTAAATTGCAAAGAAAATGAATTATATTTTACAAGTGGAGGATCAGAGTCTGATAACTGAGCGCTCAAGGGTTTTGCACAAGCAAATAAAAATAAAGGGCGTCATATAATTTCATCTTCAGTTGAGCATCATGCTGTTCTTCATACTCTAAAAACGCTAGAGAAGGATGGTTTTGATCTAACCTACCTTCCAGTTAACAGTGATGGATTGGTATCTATCGATGATTTGAAAAAATCAATTCGCGATGACACAATTTTAATTTCTATTATGTTGGCTAATAATGAAATTGGAACAATAATGCCAATCAAAGAGCTAGCTGCCCTAGCCCATACTAAGGGAGCGTCAACATCGATATTAGGCGGATGTGCTTTTCATACAGATGCGGTACAAGCTTTTGCAAACATGCATATTGATGTAGACGATTTAGGGGTGGACATGCTAAGTGTTAGTGCACACAAAATACATGGTCCTAAAGGTGTTGGAGCTTTGTATATAAGAAAGGGTTCAAAGATTGATAATTTTATTGATGGTGGAGCTCAGGAATTTGGTCGACGTGCTACTACAGAAAATGTTCCAGGAATTGTTGGCATGGCATGTGCAACTAAACTAATGCTAAAGACAATGGATAAAGACGTTGAGCGAGAAACACATCTAAGAGATTATTGTATAAATAGAATTTTATCAGAAGTTCCATATTGTAAACTTAACGGAGGACTTGAAAACAGACTTGCTAACAACGTAAATATTTCTTTTGAGTTTATAGAAGGTGAAGGGATGTTGCTTCAAATGTCTGCAAATGGGATTTGTGTATCAAGCGGTAGTGCTTGTACGTCGGGTTCGCTTGATCCGAGTCATGTTTTGTTAGCCATTGGGCTTCCGCATGAAATAGCTCACGGATCAATGAGACTAACACTTGATAGAAACACAACAAA
The DNA here is from genome assembly GCA_963628375.1 of Gorillivita sp. (SeqCode). Taxonomy (GTDB): domain Bacteria; phylum Actinomycetota; class Coriobacteriia; order Coriobacteriales; family Eggerthellaceae; genus Gorillivita. The sequence continues at coordinate 9,378 of CAVGFB010000028.1, read as the reverse complement.
ACAAGATATTGATTTTGCTTGTGATACTATTTCAAAAGTTATTAAAAACTTGAGAGAGATGAGCCCACTATATGAAGATTTCAAACATGGTAAGTACGAAAGCATTATTGAACAATATAAGAATAAAGGGTACAAATACGTAAACTAAAGGAGGAATTATGGCAATGAATTATTCTGATAAGGTAATGGATCACTTTACACACCCCAGAAATATGGGAGAAATTGAAGGATGTAGCGGCTGTGGAACTGTAGGAAATGCAGTTTGTGGTGACATAATGAGAATTTATTTAGATATAGATGAAAACCAAGTAATAAGAGACGCTAAGTTTAAAACTTTTGGTTGTGGTGCTGCAATAGCAACTTCCTCAATGGCAACTGTTTTAATAAAAGGAAAGACTGTGCAAGAAGCACTTGAAGTTACAAACAAGGCTGTTATGGAAGCTTTAGATGGGCTTCCAAAAGTTAAAATCCATTGTTCTCTTCTAGCTGAGCAAGGAATACATGCAGCACTGTGAGACTATGCAGAAAAAAACAATATCAAAATCAAAGGCTTAAAAAAACCACCAACTGACATTTCAGAAAATCAGCCTAAGGTTGAGGTAGTGGATAAGGTAGAAGATTTGTAAGCTATTAATTTATTAATAACAGCTAACTAAACCTACAAATTTAAATTTTTTGTTGTTTAGTAGCTTGTATTTTTTCATCCAAAAAGGTAATTTTTAATGTTTCTGGGCATTCGTAAGTCATTTGCGTAGTATCGACATCACTCTTATAATGGTTACCAAATATTACTTCTTCAAGTACTTTACACTGTCAAAAACATTTTTGTAACCCAAATTTTCCACCAGTAGTATATGGAGTATTGTTAACATTTGAAACATCAAAACTCGATAAATCTATTTTTTTAATTACGTAACACTCTCAAAACATTGCTGCCATATTATAAAGATTTGTTGTTTTTCAATTTTTTAAATTAAGATCGGTTAATTGATGACAACATGCAAACATAGCTTCTGTTACAGTAAGACTTGAAGTATCTCAACTAGACAGGTCAAGACTGGTCAGTTTTTTGCATTGATCAAACATACTTGCCATAGTTTTTACATTATGTGTATCAAACGTACTACCAAAATTAATCGTTTCTATGTTGCCCGACGAGCCATATTTTTCTTCTTTGTCAGGGAATCCAAACATATAATCCATACATATAACTTCACTAGTATTCAGATTTGTTAAATCAAGGCTAGTTAATTTATCACTTGTAAACGTTCCAAATCATCCATAACATGATTGAGGTCTATAATTTTTAAAACTAGAATCTATAACAACACTATCAATTGATGAGCTATATTTTCCTCATCCAGGCTCACTCTTTGTATAATTCATTGTAAAGTTTTCACCAGTTCTTGTTTGCTTATAATCATCAAAATAAAATGTTAAAACACCATTATTGTAATTAGTATAAGCACGACTTTCAAAATAACCATTATGTCCATTACTAGGATATGCATATGTAAAATCTAATTTTGCAGAATCAAAATTTGGTAGTTTCACACACCCATTAAACATGTTTGTAGTATCACCTAAAGTAACAGTAGTTCAATCGTTTTCATGTTTAATTGTTGTTAGAGAAGCATCATTTGCAAACATATCCGTTAGTACACAGTTTGCACATGGCTTGAATTCATCTCATAAAGAAATGCTACTAAGTGTTGTACAGCCTTGAAACATCGACTGCATACTTATATTTTTTGTTGTGTATAAATTACTTATATTTATGCTTTCTATTGAAGTGCAATTATTAAATCAAAAGGCAGTTGATACAGGATATATAACATCAACAACTTGTGTAGACTTTATAGCGCTAATAAAACTCACCCATGGAATAGTTGCTGAGGTGTATGTATCCCTTTCTATTCCGAGGTATAGTTGTGTTACAGTTTTATCGTTAGACTTACCACCAACGTCTGGCAAAACATCACGCTTATAAAAGTCTAGGCTAAAATCATCTTCAGAATAAACAGCATATGCAACTTGACTCACCTTAACTGGAATATCAATATTTTCAACTGTCTTATAATTATGTGTGTCTTCTGGAGTAAAAGTAGCTTTAAATTGTTTGTCACCAGCTTCTTTTATATATATAGTAGAGTCCTTCCAGCTAAATGTACCTTTTTGAGGTGTTGTTTGCTCAGGTATAGTTATACTTGACAGCGTTTTCCCTTGTTCTGAAACAAGATTAGAAGGAATAACATATTGTGGTGTTGCTTGTATAATACTAAAGCTTTGCGATGTTGTGCCTTTAAGAGAATAATTACTATTATCTATAGTAACTGTTGCTGTATAAGAGCCAACATCTGTTTTAGGGTCAGAAATTGATAAATTTACTGTATCTCCAACAACAATAGATTTTTCATCGATAGTCACACTAGGATTGTGAGTTTTTCCATCATATTCAAATTCTATTTGCTGCCCCCACGTAAGAGCCAGTGGACAAGGCACAATATTTGCTGTTGTACTTTTTTGCTGTTCTTGGTCTGAAAGCTTATAATTACTTTCGCTATCTCCCCCAAGCTTAAGATTACTTATATTTACTGTCTTGTCATCTCCTGCAGTTTTATTAACAAATTCACCTGTAGCAGATATAGTCAAACTATCGCCTTCATATAATCCACTAAAAATAACGTCTTTGTAGTCAAGTGTAGCACCTGTAGTTCCGTCATATGTTTTTTTATTTGCTTTTATACCAGAAATTGCAATTTCTGCCTGTGTTATAGAAAACGCTTGCCTAATTGAACTATCACTTGGCAACTTATAGTTTGTATCTTTAAGTTTTGTATCGGGATTAACTAGATCTGAAGCTGTTGCCTCATAATTGTTTCCTGCATCTATTTTGGCACCTGATATTACAACATTTAACTTTTCTTCACCTATCATACCTTCTGCACTAGCACTTGGTACATGTTCTGTTTTATCGTATGGGAAAGAAATTGTAGAACCTCAAACAACTTTAGCAATTATTGGATCTATTTTTGACTTTGTGCTAGTCTGCTGGCCACCTTCTGCAAGCTTATAATTGTCAATGCTCACACCATCAAGCACAAGATCATTAATATTTACAGTTTTATCTTCCCCTGCATTTTTTTCAGTAAATTCACCTGTAGCAGATATAGTCAAACTATCGCCTTCATATAATCCACTAAAAATAACGTCTTTGTAGTCAAGTGTAGCACCTGTAGTTCCGTCATATGTTTTTTTATTTGCTTTTATACCAGAAATTGCAATTTCTGCCTGTGTTATAGAAAACTCTTGGCTAGTTGAACTATCACTTGGCAACTTATAGTTTGTATCTTCCTCATGAGTACTAGGATTCAAAAGTCTAGTGGCCAGAGCCGTATAATCACCTACATTAATTCCTGCTCCCTCAACTTCAACGTCTACATTCTCTCCTGTAACTAGTTCATTTGCATTCGCATTTGGAACCTGAGCTTTTTTATTGTAAATTAATGATATGTTACTTTGTCATGTTAATGTAACCACTTTAGGACTAATAGTAGCACTCGCAGTTGTTTGTTGCCCAATCGCTGAAAGCTTATAATTGCCTACACTATCCCCTCCAAGCTTAAGATTACTTATATTTACTGTTTTGTCATCTCCTGCATTTTTATCAACAAATTCACCTGTAGCAGATATAGTCAAACTATCGCCTTCATATAATCCACTAAATTCAACGTCTTTATAGTCAAGTGTAGCATCTGTAGTTCCGTCATATGTTTTATCAGTTGCATTTATACCTGTAATGGTTACTTGTGCTTGATAAATATTAAATGTATATGTCTTCTCGCCTGTGTATTTTCCTATCCCTTTTATTGTGACAGTTCCTGTACCTGCATTTACATTTTCGCCATATGTTACTGTGTAATCTACATCTTTAATTAAGCTAGAGCTTTCAACTGATTTGATTATTTTATTGCCATTGTATACTTCATCAGAGTCATCAACTTTTAAATCATTTTTAAAATCAATCGGAATTGTTGTTTTGCTATAGATAACCGTATAATCGAGCTCAATGATTTTTGATTGTTTTAATTGGTCTAATAAATCAGATGGAATGGTTTGAACATTTCAAGACTGATTAATTTCATTTCCAGCAGTAACCTTTGTTCCTTGACTTACACCAGAACTTCAACCTTGCAACTTGTCAGGAGCAATAACATTTTCTATGCTGATGTCATAATCAAAAGAATTCGTAATACAAAGATTATTATCTAACACTTTGCCATCTGCGTCCACTTCAACAATGCTACTTGTCGATAAATTTTTTGAGTTATCATTTGTTGCACTTGCTCTATTTGAAAGTAAAACAAAACTTACACTAGCAATTAAAATAAAAATCGCTGCAATTATTAACTTAGTATTATTTTTTATACTAAATTCTTTACTTCAACCATTCGAAAATACAAATCTGTACCTTATTACAATATAAAAAGTAAGACTAACTAAAAATATTAAAAATAAAGGCAAAAATCCAAAATCCCCTGTTGTCGCTGAATTTGTATTCTCTTGCAAGCTAAGTTTCATTATTCCATTTTCAGACTGTGTTTCTGCAGCATTAGCTACGTTTGGAGTAAAAAAGAAACTAAATACTAAGAGCATAATATTTGCAAAAATAAATTTCCTATGTTTAATTAGTTTAGTCATATTAAAATCCTTTTTTTATGCTAATAAATTTAGGTATATATATATATATATATATCATTGAAATGTTTATATGGAATTTATTTAAGAGTTAATGTTTTGATTTGTAACACTAATGTTACTTTCAAGACTATTAATGTCCTCGTTTATTGCACCAGCTTTATTTGTAAACGAGAAAAAACACAAGCTAACAAACATAATAGAGATTACGACCATCAATAATTTATATTGATTAATTCTACTGTTTGTCTTGCTTTCTGAAATATAAGAACTTTCAAATATTTTATTTTTTGCTAACATACATAACCCACATGCTGAAATAAAAAAAGATAATAAAATAAACACTACCAAAGGGTCACCAGTTAATGCCGTATTAGTATTTTTAGTTAAACTTCCGTCAGATCAAGGATTTTTATCCGGATTTATATCAGGATTAACATCAGGCTTAGGACTAACATTACTTTTTACAACAACGTTTGTTGATTTTTCTAGAATATGTGAATCATCGGCATTTGCTTGTGTTGTACATAAAGAAAATATCGAAACAAAAGAAAAAAAACAAGTTATAACTAGCATTAATTTTATTGTATTTCTAATTAATAATTTCATCCAAATTAATATCGTGTTTAGTTAGATTTATTTTATCAAAATCATTGAAAATTTTTCTAAGTTATTTTGTTTTGGTTCTACACCTAAATTTTTATTAATTAATACTATATGGTAAATCTACAATTTTATTTTAATAAAATTTTTTTGAGCCACTACTTTATGAATTGTTTTTATAAATTACATCTCACCCGCTCTTGTCACCGTTGCTTGGAACTTCACATTTATCAATATATTGAAATATACCTTGATGAAAGTATCCAATATCATTATTATTTGCTTTATCTCTTTGACGAAATGTTTCATTATTTATTATTTCTTCTCAAGAAGAACGATAAACAAATTTATCAAACACCAATTTAATTGGATCTACGATATTTTTATTAAATCTATTTAAATCAAAAGACTCAAGCTTATTGCCGTATTTCTTTATTGTATTTTTAACATGGTTTGTAAAATCATCTTCATTGATAAAAGTTAAATTTCAACACATAACCTGTCTAACGCCTCCTTAATTTTTAGCCCTACCTCATAAGCAAGATTTACTGGAACTGCATTTCCGACTTGTTTGTATTGAGATGAAATACTTCCACAGAATTTTCAATTGTCAGGGAATGTTTGGCATCTGGCATTTTCTCTAATAGTAAACGGCCTTACTTCAAGAGGATGGCATCTGTCGGTTTGCTTTTGACAAGGGGAGGTTAAAACCGTAAGCGATGGTTCATCCAAGCTAAGTCTTCTCAATATTCCAGTTCTTCCACCTTCCATATTTCAACAAGTCTTCATATATTCTTTTGCAATAACAGGATCAATGTCTCTCCAACAACCCCCAGGAGGTACGAGTTTAAAAATATTAGCTTTATAATCAGGATAATGAGCTCCTTCGCTTTTTGGACAGTCTAGCAATATATCCTTTAAAATCGGTTTGTACTTATGTGGTTTTGGAAATTCCAAATGAGTAGAATCATTCAGATCTTTACGTATCCCTATCGTTATAAGTCTTTCTCTTTTTTGAGGAACTCCATAATCTCACGCATTCAACACTTTTCTTTGAACTTTGTACCCTGTTTGTTCAAAAATCTCAAGTATAGTTTTATAAGTTTTCCCATGATTATGGCTTTGAAGCCCCCTAACATTTTCAATTAAAAACATTTTAGGTTGTAATTTTTTTAGAAATGTTGCGTAATGATAGAATAAAGTTCCTCTAGTATCACTGAGACCTAACTTTTTGCCTGCATAAGAAAATGCTTGACAAGGAGCCCCTCCAGATAACAGATCAAGTTTTCCTTTTTTTAATGAAAAGTATTTATTTAGATCCAACTTTGATATTTTTGCAATATCATCTTTTATAACATTTCAATTAGGACGATTCATGTGTAGGGTATTACAGGCATATGTGTCAATCTCATTTAATGCAATCGTTTTAAACCCTGCCTTCTCAATGCCCAAGGCAAGTCCACCCGCACCTGCAAAAAGTTCAGTTGTTGTAAGCATAAAAAATTTTTCCTTATAAACCCTTATATTTACTAATCACAACTATCTATGAAATACTTATTAATTCCTTTGGAATTTCAATTTTAATTGTAATAGTTTTATTTATTTTTTTGTTGTTCTTATGGGATTTATTTTTTAATTCTTGATTGTTTGTATAAAAATTTGAGGTTTTATTGTTTTGAACTTTTATAAACTCAGTACCTGAATCTTCTCCAAGCCTGCTATTCAAAAAATTATCAATATCTTTATTTATTATCCTATAAGATTTTTCGGCTAATTCAAAATATTGCGGGATGTGAGTACTATCATTTTCATCTTTAAAATTCCTTCCTAAGTCAACATTAAGATCTTGTTTTTTATTTTCAATATTCTTATCTTTATTGTTGAATCTATACATGCATCCATAACAGATATCCATATCATCAAAAGTTCTAGATTTACACACTGGACATACTTTCATATTACCTCCTATTTAATATTTATATTGATTTTATAAACGGTCCTGAAACAATATAGTTTCGCTTTTTTGGTCTTAATAGAAAAAATACAGTCAAACTTATTATTGATGCAGTAATTAAAATTGCAGCAATAATTAAACTTCCAGTTTTTGGTGTATTTTTTGTATTCTCAAAAACTGATAAAAGTGTAGGCTCAGAATCTGTTGGCTGTTGTGGTTTTTCTTTTAATGTTATTGTTTCATTTGTATTATTTATATCTACAGATTTTGCTATAACTGTATTTTGACTAACTACAACAGTCATTGCTGTTAACCCACCAGGACTAACTTCAGACATGTCAAATTCATTTAAAATATCTGCCTCAATACTTGAATTATCTACATCTAAAACCCTTTTTGTAAAAGCTATATTATTAAACTTGTCAAAATCTATTTTAGAATAATCTTGCTCTTTTACTTTAATGTAATCACCAGAAAATCTAATAATTCATTGAGGCTCGTATACAAACTCATGTGTTTCAGGATCAATATAGTTATTTGACACATATACACTACCCCCCAAAGAATCTATAAAATTATCAAGTAAATTTTTTGCATCTTCTTGAGAAATATTGTTATTACAAACTGGAAGTCCAGTTTTTTTATGAACTAATCAATTATAAACGGTAGCTTTTTTATTAACAGGGATGTTTGTAAGTTTGAGACTATCAACATATTCGCAATTAGTTTTTTGTATATCTTCTTTGTTGTTTTTAGTAAAGAATAAATTTGTATCAATATCTGATTTTAAAACAGTAAAACTTTGATTTGTATTATTAGAATCCTCCTCAGTTGCAATTTTTTTATCCCCATCGTAGATGTTTACAAAAGAAACTAGAGTTGTGTCATTAGGAATTAGAGTTGAGTCAAACTCATAAGTTAAATCAATAAATCCATTTTCAAACTCAGGAATAAATGTTTTATTAACTTCAACTGGAAGGTTGGTTACCTCATTAATGTAGGCTTGATTATTTAATTTGTTTATCAAATACCCTTTTACGCTATACGTTCTTCCAATCATTAGCTTTTTATATAGCAATGTGTCTTTGATTTTTAAATCTGTATATCTATTTATCAATATTGGATTGTCTCTTGCCTCATCAAATTTATCTTCTTGTGATTTGCTATCATACAGTTTTGATGAGACACTTGGACTGACTACCTCAACAGTTTGTTGCTGGTCAAACAAATCCACATGCATATCAAATAAAGCACCTGTATGGTCATACAAATATTCAAAAACAACAATTTTTTTACCTCTTAAATTTCTAGTATCACACTTAAAACTTATATCTATCTGACCATATGAATTTGACGTTAAAAACTTTGTTTCAATAACATACTCAGCTCCATCTTGGTTTGTCAATACTTTACCTGTGTCATAATCTCTAAGCTCACTTTTTAATACATAATTGAATCCTGCCTCTGTATTTGCGTAACTAACACGATCGTATATATATTCATCTTCAATCGCGTTTGCTATGTTTGAGTTAGTTGATTTAGCTCATGCTTTTGTCGTAATAGCACCCTTTGGAGAGACCACACAAACCATTTGATCTGCATCTTCTAGGCTTTGATGCTTGGCAATTTCTAATCCATCCTTTAAAACAGTCTCAAAACAAATTATTTTTTTACCAGATTGTAAATTAGAGGTATCAACGCAAAACTGAGAGGTAACAGTACCATTTCTGCTTTGTGGTGTAAAAGTTTCTTTGTATGTATGACTTTTATTAGAGCTGTCAATAAAGTCGCTCCCATCTTCATTTTTTAATGTTCCTACAAGAGTATATTCATTATACGGAAGAAGCCCATAATAGGAAACTTCATCCTCAATATTACACTCTTTAGTTCGAGTTACATAATGCGTGTGAGTAGACTTTTCATTGAGCTCTGTTTTAATGTATTGTGCAACCTTTTCATAATCAATCAAAGTCCCAAGATCTAAGCACACATTGTTTTTTGAAATTTGAAAAGTTTGTTTAATTAGCTCATAATGTTGAGTCTTAGATACTGGAAACTCTTCTAGAGTATATGTATCAATTGGGAATGCTCCAACATCACTGCATCCTCAGTCTGTTTTTGGC
>CAVGFB010000027.1:0-6757 GCA_963628375.1 Gorillivita sp. (SeqCode) | reverse complement strand
CAATAGAAATTGCCACTAAAGAAGACGTAGAATCAAGTATAACATCTGATAATTGTGCGCCTCTGTCAATGCTAAATGCTTGAATAGTTTCATCAATTGCTGCAACAAGAATACATATACATACACTTAAAATAAATCTCATACCAACAAATTTGCATTTAAACTTTTTTATTACCTTATTTTTAATTAAATAATTAGCTCACAAGTTTACAGTTATGCATATAAAAATACCTAATACAAAATACTCTATTACGTGCCCCGATTTTCTGATAAAAAAATCAGATATGTCAGTATTGCCAGTAAAAAAACGTATAACTGGAGCAGCAATAAATGTTTTAAAAAGGCCACTTTCATGTGTAGACAATTCTCCTGGCATACATGAATGACCTCAAATAAAAATTAAAAGCAGAATATCTATAATAATTAAAACTTTTAAATATGTAGGAACTTCTCTAAATTTAACTTTCATAAATTTATTGTATCATTTAAACTAATATAAAATTAATTTTATATTATCTTTGTTAAATTATACAAAAACTAGGAGTTTAAGATGAAAAATATAATAATTTTATGTGCATTAGAAAAAGAAGCAAAAAAGTTTTGTGAGGAACTGAATAATTCCACTATAAAACACCACGGAAAATTCAAAATATATTCAGGGTCTTTAGCTAATTATAATGTAGTGGTTATGATTACTGGTGTCGGAAAGGTTAGTGCAGCTATAAATTGTCAATATTTAATTGATATGTTTAACCCAGACTGTGTATTAAATATTGGAACAGGTGGAGGACTTTGTGAAAATTTAAATGTTGGAGATGTTGTTTTGTCGCGTTATTGTATTCAACATGACATGGTAACAACAGGATTTACAAATAAAGGCATTGGATATCTTGAAAGCATAGGGCAAACTGAATTATATACTGACGTAGATCTTCTTCAAAAATTTTATGATTACCTTAAAAAAAATACAAACGTTTACACTGGCGCCGTACTTACAGGAGATCAGTTTATAAATGACAAGTTGAAAAAAGAGTGGTTAATAAAAAAATTTCCACAAGCATTAATAGTTGACATGGAGGGCGGTGCTATAGCACAAACATGCATTCAAAACAATATTCCTTATCTGTGCATTAAAACTGCATCAGATATGGCTAATGAAAATAGTACAAACTCATATTTTAAAAATGCTGTTAGCTCATCAAAAAATCTTGCTCAACTTATCATTGATGCACTAAATAGCAAAATAATTTAAAAGTATTTTCAATAAAAAGGATAGATTAGATTGTTTTACAAAAAATAATCTAGCTTTAGTTTATGCGTTTTTCAAAAAGGCTTTATATCCAAGATAGCACTCATACAAGTCAGCTTTGCTAATTACCTCTCAAGGGCAATGCATACTTAAAACTGGAACACCGCAATCAATAACTTCCATTCCGTATTCAGCTAAAATATGAGCTATAGTTCCACCGCCACCAGCATCTACAGCACCAAGTTCAGCAGTTTGCCAAGTAACATTATTTTCGTTCATTATTTGATGAACGCGACTGCAAAACTCAGCACTAGCTTCATTGCTGCCACTTTTACCCCTCGCTCCACCGTATTTATTAAAGGTAATACCATCTCCCAAAAAGCAACTGTTCTTTCTTTCAAAAACATCTTTGTGATCTGGATCATATGCTCCACTAACATCACTAGATAGCATTGAAGACTTAGATAAAGCTCTTCTTGTATTTAAAAAGTTGCCTTGTCCCTCTCCATTTAGTTCAAGAAGTTCTGCTATCATATTTTCAAAATATCTACAATTCATACCTGTAGACCCAATTGAGCCTACCTCCTCTTTGTCTGTAAAAATTGCAACTCTAGTTTTTTCTGTTTGAGGGGTGTCAAACAAAGCCATAGCTGAAGGATAAACACACGCTCTATCGTCATGACCATATCCTGCAATCATACTAGAATCCATGCCACAATTACGAGCTGATCCTGCTGGCACAACTTCTAAATCTGCAGAAGCCAAATTACATTCTTTAATTCCATACTTATCGTTCAACAATTTCAAAATATAAGCACTTATTGCTTTGTTCCCTTCTTTTGATATAGAATCATTTTTTTCAGCACAATCATCGTAAGAAAAATCTAGGTCCTCACATTCAGACTTGTCTACATCTTCATCTTTTATTAAAGGTCTACTTCCAATCAATAAATTTACACCTTCTGCAGGGATAAATTCACAAGCAGGTTTTTGTGTAATCTTTTTATCCAAATGAATAAGCAAGTCATTTATAAACATCACAGGATCATCCTCGTCTTTACCTATACACACGTTAACTTTTTTACCATCGTTTAATACAACAACGCCTCTTAATTCATATGGCATATTAACTCATTGATACATGTTAATACCACCATAATAATGAGTGTCAAAAAATGTTAAGCCAGCATCTTGGTATAAAGGATTTTGTTTTATATCAAATCTTGGAGAATCTACATGAGCACCTAAAATGTTACAGCCTTTATCCACTACCATTCTAGCTCCAACCTGAATTAAAATTAAAAGTCTGTTGTGCAGGCATCCATAAATTTTATCTCCTTTATTTAATGGCACGCCTTTTTTCTTAACATCTTCAACGGACACATAGCCTCTTTGTTTAGCCATTTTTATAATAGAAGAAATAACTTCTCTCTCCGTTTTGTTTTCTGTTATAAATTTTTTATAGTTGTCAGCAAATTCAAAAACTTTTTTTAATTCTTGCTTGTTATATTTTGTTCAACAATTTTTGTTATACATAAAATCTCCATTGGTCTTAACTCTACTTTGTAAACTTTAACAAATTAATACAAATGTTGTGGGTCAACATCTGTTGTTATAATAACATTATTAGGTTTTTTAAACCCTTCTATTACGCTCCTAATATATAAGGACAAATCAAACATGTAGTTAGCTTTTAAAATAATGTGATACCTATAATAATTTCTTAATTTTTTTATATCACAGGGCATAGAAGCTGAAATGTATCAATTATCCCCCGTTTTGTTACGTCTATAAAAAACAAATGACTCTTGAAGTTTTTCGCATGTTTGCTGTGCGAGAGATTTGTCTTTGCTCCTTACAATTATATTAGCGAGCCTAAAATATGGTGGCAGCTGTAGAATTTTACGTCTTGGTAACTCATGTTTTAAAAAGTTTGTTCTATCTTGCTTAGCTGCATATTTAATAACTGGACTATCTGGACAATAAGTTTGAATAATTACTCTACCTTCTACATTGCCTCTTCCAGCACGACCTGCAACTTGACTTAATAAATTAAAACATCGCTCGTTTGATCTAAAATCAGGGAAATTAAGTACAGAATCTATTAAAACAACTCCAACAAGTGACACATCTTCAAAATCCAAACCTTTGGCAATTAATTGTGTTCCTATCAAGACTCCAGGCCCTGGTTTTTTAAAATCATTAATGATTTCCTTAGTTTTATCAATATCTATAGAAGTATCTCCATCAAGTCTATAAACCGGTACTTTTTTGTCAAAACTACTTGATATTAAAAAATCTAATTGTTGTTCTACATTTTGAGTACCAGCTCCTAGCTTTGCTATATATGGACTACTACATTTAGGACACCTTACATATGTTTTTTGTTTATGACCACAGTGATGGCATACAAGATTGCTATTCACATTTGATATATTAAATTTTTTATTCTTATTTGAATCTGACTTTGTCTCATGATAAGTTAGCGCTACACTACATTTTGGACATCGAGGCACAAACCCGCAATTTCTGCAAAAAACATAATTTGAGTATCCTCTTCTGCTATTTAGCAAAATTACTTTATTGTTTTCTTTTAATGTTTTTATTATCGATTTTTTTAAGATGTTAGAAAATATTGATTTCATACCAGATTGAAATTCATTTGACATATCACATATATCAATTTTAGGCATTTTTGCTTGTTTTCCTCTATGAGGCATTACAACACGTTTTCAATTCTTTTTAAATTTACAATTGTACAGTGACTCAATTGATGGTGTAGCACTAGATAGAATCAAAATTGCTTTGTGCACATTAGCTAACCATTCAGAACAAAAAATTGCATCATATCTGGGTGTTTGATTTTGTTTATATGAAGCATCGTGCTGTTCATCAACAACAATAATTCCTATATTTTTTATTTGGGTAAACAAAGAAGACCTAGGACCACACACAATTTTTTTAATACCATTATTTATCTTTAATAATTCTAAATATCTCTCCTTAACCGTCATTTGACTGTTCACACATGCCACTAAGTCACCAAATCTTCTTTTTAATCTATCTAAAATAAAATAAGAAAGGGAAATTTCAGGCACTAAAACGATAGCTGTTTTATTGTCTTTTAAAGCTTTAGAGATAGCACGCATGTAGACTTCTGTTTTGCCACTCGAGGTGACGCCATCTAATAAAACAACACCACTTTCATTTTTACTATAAAAACTATCAATTTCATTTAAGGCTATTTTTTGCTCTTGGGTAAGCTCAATGTTGCTCTCTTTATTTAAAGTAATAATATCATCTTGATTGTTTTTTATATATTCACACCCATTAAATAGATCATCGTATTTTTGTGGTAAATTACTTTTAATATAAAAACCTTTTTTAGAGTAAGCGCATTTAAAGTTGATGCCGCTTGGTACAAATAGTTTAATAGCCGTATATAAAGTGCATACATAATAATTTGAAATAAATTTAGCAAACTCTACATTCTGTGAGTTAAAATAAGAAATTGACACAGCACATATTATGGGTTTTAGTTTATCAATATCAAAGTCAACTTCAATTTTAGAATCATCAAGAATCTCAATAACGTAACCTGTTTTTATTGTGTTGTTATACGGCACACATACGCACGTACCTACACAAATTGGGTATTTGCCTATCTGGAGTTTTTCAGTATCTATTTTTGACAAAAGATTGTTATAGGTATTAACAATTTTAGAATAATTAGAAGCAGGAACAACTGTTGATTCGTCAAAATCAGGCATACCATCATAGATAGCATAAACTAAGTAGCTATCAAACTTTGATGTATATGTATCTATAACAACTTTAGCTAATTTCATTTTTTATATCTTAACAAACCGAAAAAACCTCAAATATTGTCTAGAATATTCTATTGTTATAATATAATATCGCTTGTATTTATGAAAGGTAAATAATGAATTTAGAAAAATATATTGTTGATGTTGTGGATTGACCAAAAAAAGGGGTTGTTTTTAAGGACATAACTCCCCTATTTTCTAATCCAGAAGCATTTAACGAAACTGTTGATCGTTTTTATCAACACTATAAAGATAAAAACATTGACAAAGTTATAGGATCAGAGGCTCGTGGGTTTATAATAGCTGCTCCTGTTGCTCTAAAACTTGGAGCTGGGTTTATTCCTGCTAGAAAAAAAGGTAAATTACCACGTGAAGTCCTGACAGAAGAATATGATCTTGAATACGGAAAATCCAGTCTGTCGATACATAAAGATTCAATATCAAAAGGCGACAATGTTTTATTGGTAGACGATCTTATAGCTACAGGAGGCACGGCAATAGCACAAGCACAGCTTATTGAAAGGGCTGGCGGAAAATTAGCTGGTATGGCATTTGTGACTGAACTTGCCTTTTTTAATCCAAGAGAAATTATAGGGAAAAAATATAAAACTGATTTTTTTAGTTTAGTAACTGTAAATTAACTATAAAAATTAAGAATTTACACTTTACTAGATTCTAAAGCAAATATAATTTAAGAACTTATACTTTATTAATGAGTAGAAGAAATATAAAATCCAATAGTAGCTTTAAAGATTACTCAAGATATAGCAAAAATTCTCGTTACACGCGCTCCAGTAACAGAGTTAGTGAAAGTTTTAGTCGCAACAATATTAATAAACCATACAGATCAAATAAAAAAACACTCTATAACTCTAATTCGAATCTTGACAAGCAAAATCCTTCTAAAATATCTTCCTCTAGATACTCTCATAAAAAAATAAGTAACAAGAATAGAGTCAGAAGAAAAAAGAGCATTCTTTGCACTTTAATACTTACATTTGTCTTAATAGGTGCAGGATTTTTAGCTTATAGATTTTGGCCAATACACGTAAAAATTAATGGAAAAGAGTATCAATTAGTACAAGATAAATCACTTAAATATTTAATTGAAACGAGCAATATTTCTGTAAACCCTGGCAATCTAGTGGCTGTTGATTATTCACTATTAAAAAAGGGAGAAGGAGATAAGTACTTTGTTTCTGTAAATGGAAACGAAGAAAAGAATCTAGATTACTTTCTTCATAATGGAGATGATGTAAAATACGAAAACGGTCACGACATAATGGAAGAATACAAGAGTATTGACAGTGACATAAAAGCCTCTGCTAAAGCAGTAGGGACTGGGTCAATTCATGAAATTGAAGGTAGCGGAGAGGCAGGAAAATGATCAGTTTTAACTGGTAAGATTAGCGGTATAACATGTGAGCGTCAGACCAAAGAACCTGATAATATTACATGCAATTACTACAATGTAAATACAGGTGATGATAAAGTTATTGCCTTCACGTTTGACGATGGTCCATCTGATGAATACACTCAAGAAATTTTAGACTTACTAAATAAATACGATGCTCATGCAACATTTTTTACTATAGGTGAAAATACAGAAGAAGAGTGAGGAAAGAAACTAGTCAGACAAGAAGAAGAAGCTGGACATTTAGTTTGTTCTCATACTTATGAT
>CAVGFB010000026.1:0-3635 GCA_963628375.1 Gorillivita sp. (SeqCode) | reverse complement strand
TTTAAACACCATATAATTCCGCTTTCTATCAATTCAAATAATTTTAGTATTGATAAATATCTTTCATGTGGAATTGAAAATGTTGTTATTGACTACATTTCTAGTATGACAGACACTTACTTTATGATGTGTTATGAAAAGATGTTTCCAAATGATCAAAAAATTATTAATTTTAGAGGTTATTTTAATATTTAAAAATAATAAAATTATTTTATAAAATACAGTCATGTTAAGATTTTTATTTAATATTTTAAATATATTTTGTTTAGTTACTTGTATACTTTTGTCAGGTGTTGTTCTTTGTGTTTCAACTCCTCAGATAACTAGCAGTTTATCTAACGCAACCTGTCTTGTCGATAAAGCAAAATTTACAAGAGACCAACTGACATATCTTGCAAATACATGCAGGGAATTTATTTCAGGAGAATGCGATAAAACTAGTGTTTATAGCTCTGTAGAAACCATTAACAAACAATCTCAAACAACGTATAAAGATCTAACACAAGATGACTTTGCTGCAGTTAATGATCAGTATTCACTTGATATTAATTCAGTTTCGCATTTAAGTGATGTAGCTTGATTGATTGCAAATATTCGTATTGCGTTTTTTTTGAGCCTTACATTTTCTATTGCTTTTAGTATTTTGCTTGCAATTTTTGGTGGATTTGGAAGCCTATCAAGGTCTTTTAAGATTGCTGCTTTGTTGGTTTTGCTGCTTATTTTAGGTTTAGTAATTTGATCTTTTAACGATTTTAATGGTATGTTTAATTTTATCCATTCATTGTTTTTCTCAAAAGGAAGCTGAGTATTTAGTGAAAACTCTTTGCTTATTTGTATGTTTCCAGAAAGTTTTTGAATACTAATGGCAATTATCTGTGGCGCAATAAGTGGGCTTGTATCAATTATTTTGCTTATAATTTCGAAATTTTTAAGATAGGTAAATTTTTATTTAATTGTTTGCATGAATAAAGTAAATAATAATATAAAAAAATTTTTAGGAGATAAATATGAGTGATGTTAGAGTAAGATTTGCACCGTCTCCAACTGGTATGTTGCATATAGGAGGAGCTAGGACTGCCATTTATAATTGAGCTTACGCACGTTCGTGTGGTGGTAAATTTATTTTAAGAATTGAAGACACAGACAAAGTGCGTTCAACTGAAGAAAATACTCAAATTATCTTACGTGCTTTAAAGTGATTAGGTCTTGACTGAGATGAAGGTCCTAATAAAGGAGGGGATTTTGGTCCTTATTATCAAATGCAAAGAATGGACATATACAAGTCTGCACTTGATTATCTAATCAAACATGATAAAGCTTACCCTTGTTTTTGTACTAAACAAGAAATTGCACAAAAAAAAGAGGAGGCTATTAAAGAACATGGTGGATATGACGGATATGATAGAACATGTCGAAATATTCCAAAAAATGAATGAGAAAAGCTCATAAAAGAAGGCAAGCCACATGTATGAAGACTAAAAGTCCCACTGGAACATAGATCTGTTGAATTTGATGACGAAGTATATGGACATATGTCGTTTCCTAGTGAAGTTCTGGATGATTTAATTTTAGTTAGGGAAGATGGTATTCCAACGTATAATTTTGCTGTTGTATGTGATGATTCGTTTATGAAGATAACTCATGTTATTAGGGGAGATGATCACTTGAGCAATACTCCTAGGCAGATTTTAATATATGAAGCTTTAGGAAAAAAAATTCCCAAATTTGCACATTTAAGCATGATTTTAGGACCTGATAAAAAGAAATTATCTAAACGACATGGATCAACAAGTGTAGAAGAATACAAAGATAAAGGATATTTACCTGATGCTATGGTAAATTTTTTGTCTCTATTAGGATGAAGTTTAGATGGCTCTACAACTATAATTGATAGACATAAGCTTTGTTCAAGCTTTAGTTTGGATAGAATCAATAAAAAAGATTGTATATTTGATGTAACGAAACTCGATTGAATGAATGGTTGTTATATTAGAGAATATGGCGTTAAATGACTTTTAGAAAATGCAAGAGAGTGATTTGCAAAAGCTTATCTTTTATCTATTGATCAAAAAAATAAAGGTCAGACAATAATTCCAACGCTTTCAAAAGAAGAACAAAAAAACACTAAGTTAAAGTTATGAGATAAAAAAGAGGTCGATTGCGCACTGCAGGAAGTAGAAAGTAATTTTGACATCTTTGTAAATATATGCCCACATATTATAGAACGCCTAAACAGACTTGATAAAATTCCACAAAAATTATCGTTTTTATTTTGAGAGGACGACATCTTTTTTGATGAAAAATCATTTAATAAGGTTTTACTAAAAAATATAGATAATTCTATTAAGGTATTAACTGAGTCTATAAATATTTTTAATGATATACAAAATTCTTGAGAATGTGATAAGTTGCAAGATTTATGTGCCAAGCTTTGTGATAAGCTAAATTTAAAACCTAGGGATGTATTTCAGCCTATAAGAGTTGCCATATCTGGAAATATGGTATCACCTCCTCTTTTTGAAAGTATTGAGCTAATTAAAAGAGAACATGTAATATCTAGAATTAAAAAGACTATTAATTTACTAAACAAAGACAATGTATAAAAATACAAAAAATAACAATTATCTTTTCACATCTGAATCTGTTACGGAAGGGCACCCCGATAAGATATGTGACCAAATTGCAGACGCTATATTAGATGAGATAATTAGAAAAGAGATTGACCTACAAAATAGAGATTATTCTGATGAGTCAGGAGCAGCCAATGTTTCAAATATTAGATGTGCGGTTGAATGCTTAGTTACAAAATGTCAACTTGTTTTAGCTGGTGAGGTTAGAACACAATGTTTTGTTGATGCTGAATCAATAGCACGTGATGTAGTTAGAAATATTGGTTATACAAATAAGGATTATGGTTTTGATGCGGATGCTTGTGGGTTTCTAAATAACATTCATGGTCAAAGTCAAGACATTGCTCAAGGTGTTGATAACTCATATGAGAACAAAATTAAACATAGTGACAGTTTTCAAAGTATAGGGGCAGGGGATCAAGGTATTATTTTTGGTTATGCATGTGATGATACAGAAGTGCTCATGCCAATGCCTATATTTTTAGCTCATAGATTAAGCGAGAGGTTAACATACGTTAGAAAGTCAGGAGTATTAGATTATCTTTTACCTGATGGCAAAACCCAAGTGACTTTAAGATATGTTGATGGTATTCCATATGAGGTGGATACTATAGTGTTGTCAACACAACATAAAAGTAATATTCAGGCAGATAACTTAAAAAAAGATATTAATAAATTTGTAATCAAGCCAGTACTTGAAAAGTTTGAAATTAATATAAGCAAGAATTGTGATATTTATATTAACCCAACTGGCAGATTTGTTTGTGGAGGACCTGCTGCCGATACTGGCGTTACAGGCAGAAAGCTAATAGTTGATTCATATGGCGGTGCTGGTCACCATGGAGGAGGAGCATTTAGTGGGAAAGATCCTACAAAAGTTGATAGATCCGCAAGTTATATGGCAAGATATGTTGCTAAAAATATAGTTGCTGCCAAACTAGCAGATAAATGTGAAATACAAATTGCATACGCTATTGGGGTAGCTAATCCAGTTAGTATTTATGT
>CAVGFB010000025.1:0-25754 GCA_963628375.1 Gorillivita sp. (SeqCode) | reverse complement strand
TCCTACAAGGTTCCTTAAGTGAGCTGACAAATGAGCTGGAAGACTTAATAAAAAATTCCACATTAAACTTAAATTATGAACAAGCGCATCGTGCAAAACAAAAACTTGACCTTGTAAACAATATAAAGATGAAGCAAAATATTGTAAATAATAAAAATCTTAACGCAGATGTTATAGGCATTGAACAAGATATGAATATTTCTTCTGTTTATATTTTGATTATTAGAGAAGGAAGCATTGTAAACACAAATGAGTTTATAATGAACAAGGGCATAAATATTCCTAAATCACAGTTTGTCCACGATTTTATTTTAAAATACTACCAGTTAACCACTAATATTCCAAAAGAGGTTATTGTAGAGCATGATCCAAGTGATGTTTTATCTTTGGAGAGGTGACTTACAAGAAAATTAAAGAATTCACATGGTGCTAAGGTAAGAATAAAAGTTTCTAGAGCAGGATTTAAATTTGAACTTTTAAAGTTAGCTAATAAAAACGCTAAACATTCTCTAATTAGATATAAGGTTAAAAATAATTATGACGATAATAGAACAAACAAAGCTTTAAAGCAAATTCAATCTGCACTTGCAATGTCAAAATGACCTGCAAGAATTGAGTGTTTTGACATATCTACAATTCATGGATCATATACTGTAGCTTCTATGGTTGTATTTACCAATGGAAGACCAAACAAATCTGAATATAGAAGGTTTAAAATAAAGATCCCTCTTAATGAATCTAATGATTTTTTGTCTATGCAGGAAGTTATTAAACGTAGATATTCTCTAAAAAATTTAAATGATAAAAAATTTGGTAGCTTACCCGATTTAATAATAGTCGATGGTGGGAAGCCACAAATAAGTGCGGTTATCGAAATTTTTAAAAAAATTAATTTTGATTGGAAAAGGTTAGATGTGTGTATATGTGGGATTGCTAAGGCAGAAGAAACTTTGATTGCTCTATGAGACGACTTTGTCGATATTACCCTTCCTCAAAATTCAGAATCATTATATTTAGTTAAACAAATAAGAGATGAAGCTCATCGTTTTGCAATTGAATTTCATAGAAATTTAAGATCAAAAGGGATGACAAAAAGTGTTTTAAGCTCTGTAACAGGAATTGGTAAAGTAAGACAAAAAAAACTTTTAAGTCATTTTAAGTCATTTAAAAATTTAAAAAATGCTAGTTTAGAAGATATTAAAAAAACCAATATTTTGCCAAGTAAAACTGCTGAGGAGCTCTATTTAGTATTGAAACAAAATAGCAAATAATTGCTATAAAATTAGAAATTGATATAAATATTTGTTGATTAGTAAGTAAATTAGGGTAAAATTCTCATCAGCACTCGGAACATTTGAACACTCTAAGAAAAGTGGTCGCAGTTCCGTGTAGTAATTGGAAATAGTCCAGCAAAACAATTGCAACATTATTTGCAAAAGTGCATAAAGGAGAGTTATGGCAATAAAAGGTTATAAGCCAACAAGTGCAGGCAAAAGGTTTCAGACTGTGTCTGATTTTGCAGAAATTACAAGTACTGTGCCTGAAAAAAGTCTTGTAGTTAAAAAAAAGAAACATGCAGGGCGTAATAGTTATGGGCGTATCACAACCAGACATCATGGTGGCGGCGTAAAACGCAAGTATCGTTTAATCGATTTTAAACGAAATAAAGATGGTGTTGATGCTAGAGTCGCTTCAATTGAATATGATCCAAATAGATCCAGCAATATTGCTCTTTTATTCTATAAAGATGGAGAAAAGCGTTATATTTTACATCCTGAAGGTTTAAAGGTAGGAGATATTGTTGTAAGTGGTAAAGGTAGCGATATTAAGCCAGGAAATGCAATGCCACTTAGATTAATTCCAACTGGTACGTTTATTCATGCTGTAGAACTACAACCAGGAAAGGGAGCAGCACTTGCTAGAAGCGCAGGCACTAGTATACAGCTTATGGGTAAAGAAGGCGATTATGCAATTTTGCGTATGCCATCTTCTGAAATGCGTAGGGTCTTGCTTGATTGTCGGGCTACAATTGGTACGGTTGGTAATTCTGATCATGGAAATATTAAAATTGGTAAAGCGGGACGTAAGCGTCACATGGGTGTTAGACCACATGTAAGAGGTACTGCTATGAACCCAGTAGATCACCCACACGGTGGTGGTGAAGGTAAAAATAAATCTGCTGGTCGTCATCCTGTATCACCTTGAGGTCAACCGGCTAAAGGTGCTCGCACTCGTTCTAAGAAAAAGGCAAGTAATCGTCTAATTATCAGACGTAGAAACAAATAATTTGTAATTGATTTAAGGAGACTACATTGAGTAGAAGTTTAAAAAAAGGACCTTTTTGTGAACCAAGACTTCTTGGTCGTATTACAAAAATGAATGAAGAAGGCAAAAAAAATGTTGTTAAAACATGGTCTAGGTCATCTACTATATTTCCAGATATGGTAGGTCATACAATAGCAGTCCATGATGGTCGTAAACATGTTCCTGTATACATAAGCGAGAGCATGGTAGGACATAAGCTAGGTGAATTTGCACCTACACGTACATTTCGTGGTCATACTTCAAAAGGTAAGAAATAATAAGGGGTAATAATGGAATTTAAAGCTCAAGCTAAATATATTAGAGTATCACCAAGAAAGGCACGTATGGTAATTGACTTGATTAGAGGAAAGTCTGTGGATGATGCTAGAAACACTCTTAAATTTTGTCAAAGAGCAGTTTCTGAGGTTATCTTTAGGACTCTTAATTCGGCCGTTGCTAACGCTGAAAATAAACAAAGAGTAAACTCTTCAAGTCTTAGTGTTGTTAAGGCGTACGTTGATGAAGGACCAACAATCAAAAGATTTCGTCCGAGAGCTAAAGGCAGTGCTTCAAGAATTAATAAAAGAACATGTCATATTACAATTTATGTTGGTAACAATACAAAGGCAGGTGCATAATGGGTCAAAAAGTAAATCCTATAGGGCTAAGACTTGGTATTACAGAGAACTGACGTTCTAAGTGATATACAGATAAAGATTATGCAAAAATTCTTGATAAAGACTTACAAATAAGAAAATTTGTTGAAAAGCGTCTTTCAAAAGCTGCATTAAGCCGTGTTGCAATTGAACGTGCAGGGGAAAAGGTTAAAGTTATTATATACACTGCTCGTCCAGGAATTGTTATCGGTAAAGGCGGAGCAGATATTGAAAAGCTTCGTAAAAGTTTAGTTAAACTTGCAGGGGATGATATTTTGGTAGAAGTCATTGAGATAAAACGTCCTGAAATTGACGCGAGCTTAATATCAAAGTCTGTTGCTGAACAGCTTGAAGGGCGTGTAGCTTTTAGGCGCGCAATGAGAAAAGCAGTACAATCTGCACAAAAATCTGGCGCAAAAGGAATTCGTATACAATGTTCTGGCAGATTAGGCGGTGCTGAAATGTGCAGAAGAGAATGATATGGTGAAGGTAGAATTCCACGTCATACATTACGTGCTCAGATTGATTATGGATTTGCAATTGCTTATACACAAATGGGAAGCATTGGTGTTCAGGTGTGAGTTTACTATGGTGATATAATGCCTGGGCAAAAAGTAACAAATCCAGCATTAGAATCTAGCTCTAGACCAAACAGATCCACAAAAAGAGGCCGTGGAGGAAATACTGCGTTTGGTGTAGCTGCTACGCATTCTGATCCAACTGCATCACAGGTTGTAGATAGAGGAGGTGCATCTTAAATGTTAATGCCAAAAAAGGTTAAACACCGCAAGGTGCAACGTAGAAGCATGAGGGGTAGTGCTAAAGGAGGTACTACGCTTACTCATGGTGATTATGGAATTAGAGCTATGCAAAATGCTTGAATTACAAATAGACAAATTGAAGCAGCTCGTATTGCTATGACACGTGCAATGAAGCGTGGTGGAAAGGTATGGATTACTATTTTTCCAGATAAACCAATAACAAAAAAACCGCTTGAAACTCGTATGGGAAAGGGTAAAGGAAACCCTGAGGGTTGAGTTGCTGTTGTTAAAAGAAACCGTATTATGTTTGAAATTAATGGTGTTGACGAAGCTACAGCAAATGAAGCACTTCGTTTGGCTATTACAAAACTTCCAATCAAATGTAAGATTGTTAAAAAAGTTAACGAGGGGGTTGCATAATGGCAGGTATTAAAAATTCAGATTTACGTACTCTTTCTTTAGACGATCTTAACAAACGCTTAGGCGATGCAAGAACTGAGCTTTTCAATTTAAGATTTCAAATGGCAACAAGTCAATTAGACAATACAGCAAGAGTTAAAATTGTAAAAAAGAATATTGCAAGAATCCAAACAGAAATGCGAATTAGAGAAATAAAAATGACAGATGGGTCTGTATTACATGTATTAGATAGTACAAAATCTAACGCAGGTAAGAAAGAAAACAAAAAAGAACAAGATTCTCCAAAAAAAGATAAAGATAACAAAAGTAAGAAAGAAACTAAAACGGAAGAATCATCTGTAAAAAAAGATTCAAAAGAAAGTAATTAATTTAGATACTATTTAAAAAGGATAGAAAATGGCTGATAAGACAAAAAAAAGAAATTTACGCAAGGTTCGCTTTGGTGTTGTTGTAAGTTCTAAAAATGACAAAACATGTGTAGTCAAAATTGAAGAACGTAAACCTCATCCTATTTATAAGAAAATGATGACTACTTCAAAAAAACTTCATACACATGATGTAAATAATGAAACACAAGTAGGAGATAGTGTTCTTGTTATGGAAACACGTCCTATTTCAAAAACAAAACACTGAAGACTTTTAAAAATAGTTGAAAAGGCTAAATAATTTATTTTATAAATGTAGAAGGATTTGACATGGTACAAATGCAAACATATTTAAAAGTAGCAGATAACTCGGGTGCAAAAAAAGTACAATGCATCAAAGTATTAGGTGGATCACATAGACGTTATGCAGGGCTTGGTGATATTATTGTTTGTGCAGTTAAAGAAGCTATTCCTGCTGGTAATGTAAAAAAAGGTGATGTTGTAAAATGTGTTATTGTCAGAGTTAAAAATCAAGTCGGTCGAAATGATGGTTCTTATATTCGTTTTGATGAAAATGCTTGTGTACTTGTTAATGACGATGGCGAACCTCGTGGAACCCGTGTATTTGGTCCGGTAGCAAGAGAGCTTCGTGAAAAGAAGTTTACGCGTATTGTATCTCTAGCTCCAGAGACATTATAAGGTTTTGGTGATAAGTATGGCAAAATTAAGAGTAAAAAAAGGCGACAAAGTTATTGTTATTGCTGGAAAAGATAAAGGTTTTGAGGGCGAGATTTTAAGGTGTTACCCTAAATTGGATAAAGTTGTAGTTCAAAATGTAAATATGGTAAAAAAGACAATGAAACCAACTCAAAAAAATCCAAATGGTGGTATTAATACCAAAGAAGCTCCTATTCATGTTAGCAATGTAGCTTTATTATGTCCTGAGTGTGAAAAACCTACACGTGTTGGTTATATTATTGACGAACAAGGCAATAAGCACCGTGTATGTAAAAAATGTAAGAAGACATTTTAATTCTAAGATTGAGTAGAGGAAAAATTATGGCAGAACCTAGATTAAAAGAAAAATACATTAAAAATATTGTTCCTGAGCTTAAAAAAGAATTAGGTTACAAGAATATAAATCAAGTCCCTAGAATTGAGAAGGTTGTTGTTAATATGGGCGTGGGTGAGGCAGCTCAAGATAAGAAACGTATTGATGGTGCTATTAATGATTTGAGTGCTATAACTGGTCAACGTCCTACTAAAACTCAAGCTGAAAAATCTATTGCTGGTTTTAAGTTAAGAGAGGGCATGGCAATTGGTGCTAAGTCTACTATTAGAGGAGATAGAATGTGGGAGTTTATTGATAGACTTCTTGCAACCGCTCTTCCTCGTGTTAGAGATTTTAGAGGTTTAAATCCAAAAAGTTTTGATGGACGTGGTAACTATACACTAGGTGTTACTGAACAACTTATTTTCAACGAGATAGATTATGAATCAGTTGATCATACACGTGGTATGGATATTACAATTGTTACAACAGCTGAAACAAATGAACCCGCTTATAAACTTTTAAAGAAATTAGGGTTTCCATTTGCAGAGAAATAAGGAGATATCACATGGCAAAAAAATCTTTAATTGCAAAAGCAAAAAAAACACCAAAGTTTAAAACACGTGGATACAATAGATGTTCTAGATGTGGAAGGCCAAGGTCTTATTATAGAAAGTTTGGACTTTGTCGTGTTTGTTTAAGAGAGCTTGCAGATAAAGGCGAGTTACCTGGTGTAAAAAAGAGTTCGTGATAGTATTACTTAATATTAAATTGCATGTGATTAGATAGAAGGGATTAAAAATGTACACAGATCCGATAGCAGATATGTTAACAAGGGTTCGTAATGCTAATAGAGCAGGACATGATAATGTTTCATTGCCTACAAGCAAAAAACTTGTTGAAATTGCTCGTATTATGACAGAAGAGGGCTATATTGAAAACTATAAAGTTACTAAAGGTGAGCCTGTTGGCATACTTGAGATTACTCTAAAATATGGAAAAGATAAATATGACAAGACAATAAGAGGAATAAAACGTATTAGTAAACCAGGTCTTAGAATTTATGCTGGAAAAAACGAACTTCCAAGAGTTTTAGGTGGACTTGGTACTGCTATTATTTCAACAAGTAAAGGTGTTATGACAGACCGTGACGCTAGGAACTTAGGTGTCGGCGGTGAAGTTATGGCATATATTTGGTAAGCGAGGTTAACTATTATGTCACGTATAGGAAAAATACCAATAACAATTCCTGCAGGAGTTGAAGTTTCTGTTAGTAATAAAACGGTTAACGTAAAAGGAAAAAAGGGTGAGCTTACTCAAACATTTAACAATAATATGCAAATTGAGGTTAAAGACAACGAAGTTCATGTAATTACACCAGATAATTTAACAAAAAATAACACAGATCAAGGTCTTACACGAGCTTTAATTGCAAATATGGTTGAGGGCGTATCCAAAGGATTTGAAAAAAAACTTGAGCTTACAGGAGTTGGATATCGTGCAAATCTAAAGGGCAGAGATCTGAATTTACAACTTGGCTATTCTCATCCTGTTGTTGTAAAATGTCCTGAAGGTATAACTTTTGAATGTCCAAGTCAAACAGAGATTTTTGTTAGAGGATATGACAAACAGGCTGTAGGGGAAGTTGCTGCTACTATTAGAAAGAAGCGTCCACCTGAGCCATATAAAGGTAAAGGTATATTTTATGCTGGCGAGCATATTAGAAGAAAGCTCGGGAAAGCAGCTAAAGCATAACAGTTTTTAGGAGCAATATGAAAAAGCTAATAAAAAAACAAAAAGGGCTAAAGCACAGACATACACGTGTTCGTGGAAAAGTTAGCGGTACTCATGATCGACCTCGTATGTGTGTTACTCGCTCTAACAATAGTTTATATGTTCAGTTTATTGATGACATTTCAAGAAATACTCTATGCGGTGTTTCATGTTTAGGAAAAGAATTTAGAGATACAAAGAAGCGTGGTAGTAATGTTGAAGGAGCTAAAGAGCTTGGTAAGATTGCTGCCGATAAAGCCAAGAAGGCTGGTATTTCTAAAGTAGTATTTGATAGAGGCGGAAATTTATATCACGGGCGAATTAAAGCATTGGCTGATGGAGCTCGTGAAGGCGGATTAATATTTTAGTAAGGAGATTTTGTTATTATGGCTCGTAAACCACAAAGAAATAGAACAGATGAACTTGAAACTCGTGTAGTTCATATTAATCGTGTTGCAAAAGTTGTTAAAGGCGGAAGACGTTTTGGTCTTACAGCTTTAGTTGTAGTTGGAGATCGCAAGGGCAGAATCGGTATTGGAATGGGAAAAAGTCAAGAGGTTCCAATTGCAGTAAGTAAAGCTACTGCAGAAGCAAAAAAGAATATGTTTAGTATTGCTTTAACATCAGAGAACACTCTCCCACATGAGATTATAGGGAAGTTTGGTTCAGGGCGTGTTCTTATCAAACCTGCTACACCTGGTACTGGAGTTATTGCTGGATCTGCTGCTCGTGCTGTTATGGAACTTGCTGGAGTTACAGATTGTTTTGCTAAATCTTTAGGTACTGATAATATTATGAATGTTGTAAAAGCAACAGCCCAAGGTCTTAAACAAATTCAAAATCCTGATGAGGTAGCACGACGTCGAGGAATTGGCGTTGAAAAGATTTTTGGTTTTAAACCAAAAACATTAGGTAAATCAAGTCATAAGAAAACAGAAGCGAATAAAAAGGGGGCAAGTAAATAATGGCTAAGAAATTAGTAATAACTCAAATTGGAAGTGAAATTTCTCGTCCCGAAACACAAGCTAGAACACTTAAAGCTTTAGGTTTAGGTAAAATTGGGAGAACAGTTGAGCATGATGACAATCCTTGTATTCGCGGTCAAGTGTTTAAAGTTAAACATCTTGTAAAAGTGGAGGAAAAATAATGGAATTATGTGATTTAAAGCCAGCTGCTAATTCAAGACGTTCAAAAAAAAGAGTTGGACGTGGTATTGGTAGCGGACATGGCAAGACAAGTTGTCGCGGAATGAATGGACAGCTATCCCGTGCAGGTGGCGGTAAAGGCGTAGGTTTTGAAGGTGGACAAAACCCACTAGCTCGTCGTTTACCTAAATTACCGGGATTTAAAAATTTTAACAGAACTGAGTTTGTTCCTGTCAATGTAGAAAGATTGGAAGCCAAATTCGACAATAATCAAGTTGTAAATATTGATTCACTAGTAGAAAATGGCATTGTAAAAAATAAAAATTGTTGTGTAAAGGTTCTAGGAAATGGCACTTTAACAAAAAAGTTGATTGTTAGAGTAGACAAGGTTTCATCTTCTGCAAAAACTAAAATTGAAAAATGTGGAGGAAAGGTAGAACCTTGTTAAGATCTTTAATTGACGCTTTTAAAGTAGCTGAACTTAGAAATAAAATTTTATTTACACTAGGTATTTTAGCTTTGTACAGGCTAGGAGCTTATATTCCAGTACCTGGAATTCCATTTAATGAGTTTGCTAACCAGTATGCTGAAAGTGGCGTAGCTATGCAAATGCTTGACTTATTTACTGGAGGGGCACTAGCCCGTTTTTCAGTTTTTAGTTTAGGTATTATGCCATACATTACATCTAGTATTATCATGCAATTAATGCAGGGTGTTATTCCAGCTGTTGGCAGATGAGCAAAAGAAGGAGAAGCTGGTCAAAAAAAGATTACTCAGGTTACACGTTATTTAACGCTTGTACTTGGCTTTATTAATGCAATTGGTTATTTGTTGTTATTCCAATCTAGTCAATATGGTATTAAATTTAGTGAAGATGTACCATATGCACTTACATGCATTGTTATTGTCTTTACTTTAATGGCTGGTACTGCATTTATCATGTGAATGGGCGAGTTGATTACACAGCATGGTATTGGTAATGGTATGTCTCTTATAATTTTTACAAGTATCGTTAGTCGTGTTCCTTCAGCTATATATTCATCTATCACAACAAATTCAGATAACACGATGGGTGTTGCATTTACTATACTAATTTTACTTGTTGTTTTGGCTTGCATTCCTGCAATCATCTTTTTTGAAAGAGCACAGCGTAGAATTCCTGTTAATTATGCAAAACGTGTTCAAGGAAGGCGATTGATGGGTGGTCAATCAACCTATATTCCTCTAAAAGTTAATGCTGCTGGTGTTATCCCAATTATCTTTAGTAGTTGTATTTTATACTTTCCAGCACAGTTAGCTGCTTTGTTTAATGTTGAATGATTAACTAATTTCAGCAACGTAATTTCATCAGGATGAGTTAACTGAATTTTGACAGTTTTATTAATTGTGTTTTTTGCGTACTTTTACACGAGTATGGTGTTTAACCCAGAGGAAACATCTGAAAACATTCAAAAACAAGGTGGTTTTGTCCCAGGTGTTAGACCAGGTAGAGCTACGGTAGAATATATTAGACGAGTAATCAAACATGTTACTCTCCCAGGAGCTATATTTATTGCTGTAATTGCTGTTGTGCCTTCTATTTTAGTGTATTTTACTAATAATAATTTAATACAGGCTTTTGGTGGAACTTCAATCTTAATTATGATCGGCGTTGCTCTAGATACTATGACAAAAGTAGAAGCACAATTAAAAATGTATAACTATGATGGATTTTTTAAGTAAGTAAGACTAAAATAACTTAATTACTAAGTCGGGTTTATGCCCGACTTTTTTATTTATTGTAATAGTCGAATAAGATAGTTACAATAAATTTTACTTTACATCATGTAAATAACAAATCCACTTATTGTGCTGATAACATAAAGCAATATAACAATAAACAAATTGTAAGCTCTAGGTCTATTTGTTTTAAACAAAACTAAAAGACCTATTCCAGCAGATGTTAACAGCCCACTAATGCATGCACCAAGCCCAATTAGTCCACTGATGTATAATTTTGAAATCGTGACGCTTGCCACACAGTTAGGGATAAGTCCAATTAAGGCAGTTATAAATACAGAAACAATTTTATTTTCGCTAAATAAGGATTCTATATATTCGTGAGGTAATAAATTAAAAGCTAGATTAAGAATAAATGTAATTAGAAAAACATAAATAGAAATTTCTATTGTATGTTTTAAGCTAGAACCTAAAACATTAAGTATATTAAAGTCAGAATGACTATGTGTATTTTGGGGTTTAACTTGGTAATTATTAAGGTTTTTTAAAAATTTTGAGTTTTTAAATCAATATAGAATAAAATTTATCAAGAATCCAAAAAACATTCCAATTACAATTTTTAAAATCAGAATTTTACATATTTCTACAATAGGTATTCCTCCAGCTATAAATATAGGAATCATTTCATCGGATGTTGAAAGATAAACAGCTAATAGTGTGCCTAGAGAAATTGCCCTTACAGAGAATAGTGCTGATGCAGCAGAACTAAAACCACATTGTGGTATTACACCTAAAAATGAGCCGAAAACAGGACCTGCAAATCCTGCTTTTTTAAGAATTTCTTGAGATTTATCTTTAAGTTTGTGTTCTGCGAGTTCCATGAAAAAGTAAGTTAAAAACAAAAAAAGCATTACTCACAAAGTATCTTGCAGGGCGTCGTTTAGGCTGTCAATAAATATATCAAGTAATTCATCTTTCATAATTAACAAGAAATTATTCTACACTTAAGTAGGTTTTGAGTAATTATTTTTAAAATATAGTAAAAGATTTTGTTCTAAAGAATTTTTAAGTAGAAGTAATAAAAATGGGTTTTTGGTATAATTTTACTTGAGGGTTTGACAATGAATAGAAATTATGAAATTCTAGATGGTAACAAAGCGGCAGCACAAGTATCTTACATGTTTAGTGATTGTGCTTTTGTTTATCCTATAACACCAGCTACTCCTATGGCTGAAGCGGTTGAAGCTTTAAGTGTAAAAGGTAAAAGCAATCTTTTTAATCAGACTGTTAGCGTAAAACAAATGCAATCAGAAGCAGGTGTTGCTGCAGCGATGCATGGATGTTTGGCTAGTGGGTCTTTATGTTCTACGTATACAGCATCTCAAGGACTGCTTCTAATGGTGCCAAATATCTACAAGATGGCAGCAGAACACTTACCGGGTGTTATATATGTTGCTTCTAGGTCTATTGCTACACATGCCCTTTCAATTTTTGGAGACCATTCAGATATTTATTCAACACGTCAAACAGGAGCTTGCATATTTAGTGTTTCTAACGTTCAGGAGGTTATGGATTTAGCTCCAGTAGCACATCTTAGTGCTGTTATTGGAAGGCTCCCTGTAATTTTTACATTTGATGGATTTAGAACGTCTCATGAGCTTCAAAAAATAAAAGTTTGATCAAAAGACGATTTGAAATCTTTGCTTCCAGACAATTATATAAATTCTTTTAGGAGTCAAGCTTTAAATCCTAACCACCCGAAATTAATGGGGAGTGCACAAAATCCTGATATTTATTTTCAAGTTAGAGAAGCAAGCAATTTGAATTATATAAGCTTCCCTGAGGTTTTAGATCTTCAGCTTGATAAAGTAAATTCTCTTATAGGGACATCATATAGACCTTATGAATATTATGGGTCTAAAGAACCTGAACATGTTATTGTTGCTATGGGTTCTGTTATAGATACAATAAAACAGACAATTGATCATTTAAATATGAGTGGCAATAACTTTGGTGTTATTAATGTTAGGCTCTTCAGACCTTTTAGTGCAAGCAAGTTTGTTGAGAGTTTGCCATTAAGTACTAGGTTTATAAGTGTATTAGATAAGACAAAAGAACCTGGGAGTGCAGGAGAGCCATTGTATAAGGATGTTTTAAGTGCTCTTTCTATTTGTGACAGACAAAGAAATATAAAAGTTCTACATGGTCGTTACGGTTTAGCATCTAAAGATACAACTCCAGAACAAATTGAGTCGGTTTATAAAAATACACAAAATTCTGAGTTTACTATTGGCATTTATGATGATGTAACAAAATTATCTTTGCCAGTAGATAAATCCAAAAATTCGCATACTAATGATGTTGAAAGTTGTCTGTTTTATGGTCATGCACAAGATGGAACCATCAGCGCAGTACAAACAGCAGCAAAGATAATAGGAGAAAACACTTCTAATTTTGTTCAGGTATATTCTCAGCATGACTCAAAAATATCTGGATCTTTAACTGTTAGTCACTTGAGATTTGGAAACTGCTTTATTAAACGCCCTTACTTAATTGATAAGGCTCATTTAATTGTCTGCAATCATATAGACGATGTTGATAAATACATTATTGTTGATAAATTGCAAGATAATTCAACTCTTCTTTTAAATTCAAATTTAAAAATTGATGAAATAAACAAAAAACTTAGTTCCTATACAAAAAAAGGCTTAATAGATAGGAACGTAAGATTATTTACAATTAACGCTACTGATTTATCGCAAAAAATTGGACTTAAAAATCATATTAATACAATACTAATTTGTGCTGCTCTATATATTTTAGATATTATGCCAAAAAATAGGTGTGAGCAGCTTTTAAAAGAGTACATAAATATAAATTTTAAAGATTATGGTAAAGATGTTATAGATAAAAACATTAAGGCGATCGATATAACTAAAAAAAACTTAATCCAATTGGATGTTAATTTACTTGATACTAATAATTTTGAATACTCTCAAAATAAACAAAATAATGATACCGATTTTTGAAATCATATTCAAAAACCTATTTCTAAAAACCAAGGCGACAAAATTCCAGTGTCACACCTTCTTAATTATTCTGATGGCAGCTTAAGCAGTAAGGAGAATTGTCAAAGCATTGATGTTCAATCAAATTTTGTTGTTGAGTGAGATCCGAGTGCGTGCCTTCAATGTAATCATTGCTCTTTTGTTTGTTCAGCCTCTGCTATTAGACCATACATTTTGACTGAAAATGAAGTTAAACATTCTTCTCGTTTATTGAAAACAGCATCATTAACTGGAAATACAGATTATAAATATACTATAGGAATATCAGCAAAAGATTGTTGCGGTTGTAAAACGTGCATTAGCGTATGTCCTAGTAAGGGCAAAGCTCTAAAGTTGGTTAAAAATATAAATAAATCAGAAACTCAAATTGTATTTGACTATTTAGAGAGTTTGCCTAAAAAAGAAACATTTGAAAAATTATTTAAGAAGTTCTCTGTAAAAGGAAGTCAATTTAAAAAGCCATTTATGCAATTTCCCCAGGCATGTGGAGGTTGCGGAGAGACTCCCTATGCGAAGCTTTTAACTCAGCTTTTTGGAGAACAAATGTATATTGCAAATGCTACTGGCTGTTCTTCGATATGAGGCAACTCTATGCCATATCCTGCTTATACTGTATCGTCTAATGGTAGAGGCCCTGTATGGTCTAACTCACTTTTTGAGGACGCTGCTGAGTTTGGTTACGGAATGATGCTTACTCAAAAACATATAAGAAAAAATCTAAAAAATAAGCTAATAGAATTAAAAAAAGGTGGCTTATGCTCTGATTCATTAAATAAAGCAATAGATAGATGATTAGAAACTTTTAATGATACAGAGTTAAATTCAACTGCAAGCGAGAGTTTGTGTTTAGAACTTGATTTGTTGAAATCTCCAGTCGTAAAAGAGATATTACAAAAAAGAGATTTCTTGTCAAAAAAATCCGTTTGGGTATTTGGAGGCGATGGTTGAGCATATGATATAGGTTTTGGAGGGCTTGACCATGTACTTCTGTCAGGAGAAAACATAAATGTTTTAGTATTTGACACGGAGTGCTATTCCAACACTGGTGGTCAAGTATCTAAAGCTACACCATATGGAGCAATTGCTAAACTTGCAAGTGATGGGAAAACAACATATAAGAAGAACTTAGCTAAAATTTTTATTAACTATGAGGATGTATATGTAGCTAGTGTTTCTATGGGTGCGGACATGAGTCAATGTATAAAAGCATTCACAGAAGCAGAAAGGTATAACGGACCTTCGATTGTTGTTGCCTATGCACCTTGTAAACAACACAAAATTAAAGTTGGCACAACTCAACAAGAGCAATTTAGAGCAGTTGAGTGTGGTTACTGAAACTTATTTAGATATGATCCAACTATAAAAAATAAAAATAAGAGAATGAAAATTGACTCACATGGTGACCCTAAAAAGATCATGGACTTTTTAAATAGAGAAAACAGATTTAACGTTGATAACTATTCTTCTAATGAAAGAGGAAGCTCTCTACTTTATTCTTTGAAAAATAAGTTAGAGGATGAAGTTGAGTCATTAAATAATATTAATAGATCGTAAAATGTGGTATAAACTACCTTTATAATAATTATTTATATGTTTCAAAAATTTTATAATATAATAAATTTAAAATCAATGGGAGAACAATGGATATAGATTATTTATTGCTTTTGCAGAATTTAAGGAATTCAACTAGTGATATTGTTTCTTCTATTTTATTATTTTTAACAGATACTGCTGATGGCATTTATCCTTTGGCAATAATATGTGCTATATATTGAATATTCAGCAAAGAAGCAGGCAGAAGAATATGTTGTTTTTATTTATCTGCAAGGTTTATAAACGGTCTTTTAAAACTGTGTGCTTGTGTTTATAGACCGTGAATTAGAGATTCCAGAGTCATACCATACGGGGGAGCTAAAACTTCTGCAACAGGCTATTCGTTTCCGAGTGGTCACAGTACAACAGCAACATCTATTGCTGGAGGAATTTTTATCTGATTGCGAAAGAAGAACATTATTGTTGTGGTTATAGCTATTTTTTGAGCTTGTATAATTTACTTTACAAGAAACTACCTTGGAGTTCATACCCCACAAGATGTTATTGTAGGCATTTTGTCCACATTACTAACAATTTTTGTTGTTAACAAAGTTGAAGACTGAACAGATAAGAACCCTAAAAGAGATGTAATATTTGCTGTTGTCGTTATTTTGATTTGTGCTGTTACAACAGTTTTTTATTTACTAAAACCATATCCTTATGATTATGATGCAACTGGTAACCTTATTTGTGACCCTTTTAAAATGATAAATGATTCATTAGTTAGTAATGCGGCATTGGTTACCTATGCAATAGTTAGATATTTTGAACGACGTGGTTTTGATTTTCAAAAAAATGTACCAATTAAAGTTAGGGTAATATTTGCTATCATTTGTTTTATCCCAATTGTCTTGTGGTATTTTTATATTTGTCCTCAATTTAAACAAATAAATGTTTATTTATATGATGTTTTATATGAAAGTGTAGTTATATTTTATGTACTTATAGTTGTACCTAACATTATGAGAATATATAATAAAATAAAGTAAAATTATATTTTAAATGTCTAATCAAATACAACACAAACATAAAATTTCTATAATCGTAATGATATCAGGGGTTTTTCTATCTGTTCTTAATGCAACTCTGCTAACTCCTGCCTTGCCTACTCTAATGAAAGATTTAGAAGTAAGTGCAACAACTGTACAATGAGCTACTAGTGGTTACTCTTTAGCGGAAGCTCTTGTTATACCGCTTTCAGCTTATCTTATGGGGAGATTCACAACAAGGCAGTTATATATTGGAGGAATAAGTTTATTCACCGCTGGCAGTATTGTGGCAGGATTTAGTCCTAATTTTGCCTTTTTGCTGGTTGGAAGGGTTATGCAGGCATGTGCAACTGGTGCAGCGCTTCCTATGGTAATTAGTACAGTTTTGCTTATATTCCCACGTGAAAGCAGAGGATCAGCAGTTGGATTGATATCATTATTGATTGGTTTTGCTCCTGCCATCGGTCCTGTAGTATCTGGTCTTTTAATAGATTCTGTAGGTTGACGTTTTATATTTGGTATAGTAGCTGTTCTGGCTTTTTTGATTGTTATAGCTTCATATTTTGTATTGGAGAATAATAACAACTTTAAAAAAGCCAAGTTTGATTTGTTATCAGTAATTTTATCTAGTCTGGGGCTTTTAGGCTTATTATATGGACTTTCTACCTTCAGTAGTGAAAAGAATTACTTGATTACAGCAGCTTGCATTATATTAGGAATGCTGTTTTTAGCAGCTTATATAAAAAGACAAACAGTCCTTTCAGAGCCAATGCTTAAAGTTCAAATATTTTTGAGTAAAAATTATAGAAATGCAACGTTAATAATTATGTTGTTTCAAGGAGCTTTGCTTGGACTTGAAGCATTGATTCCTTTATACATTCAAGGAACATTAAACAACAGTGCTACTGTAAGTGGATTGATTTTATTGCCAGGAGCATTAATTGGTGCCATAATGGGTGTTTTTGCTGGCAGATTATTTGACAAATACGGAGCAAGAAGACCTGTATTGATAGGATGCGTTGGCATAGTTATTAGTTCACTGGGATTAATTTTATTTAAACAAGATTCTTCTATTTTATTTGTCACCTTAATATATACAGCAGAGTCAATTGGTTGACAGTTTGTTACAACTCCATTAAACACATGAGGAATAAATTCTCTACATAATAGAGATATCTCACATGCACAAAGTGCATCCAATACTCTAAACCAGGTAGGAGCCGCATTTGGTACTGCATTAATTTTCTCAATTTCTAATTGAGTTTGTGAGATGAATTTGCATCTCGATGAAAAAACAAGTACCTTTTTAGGTTACCACGCAGGATTTTGAACTGTTGTAATATTAGTTTTTATTGCTGTAATAATTATACTTGTATGCGTTAAAGATAACAAGAAAAAGAAACAAGTTAAAAAGGATTCCGAAGTTGCTCAAATTGAGCTGAAAAGCAAAAGCGAATTTTTAGTTTCTGACGCAATGAACTTAACAGCATCTACAGTATCAACGACATCAACAATGAAGGATGTTATAGAGATTATGGCTAAAACTGATACAGCAGTTGTTTTTGTAGTTGATAGTTCAAAGAAATTATGTGGATGTGTTACTGATTATGATATAGTAAGTTATTTGTCTCCTCAAGATCATGATTTTGTTTCTATTGCAGGTAACTTTTTTTCTCATTACAAAGATAATGAAGATTTCAAAAGACGCCTAAAGAGCTTACATGATCTTAATGTTTGCAAAATTGCAAAAAAGAAATTTGTTTCTATAGAAGCAAATAAACCACTAGAACAAGCCTGTCGAATATTTTCAAATAAGAAATTTAAGAAAATTCCTGTAACCGAAAACGGCAAACTAGTTGGTGGATTGTCAAACAGAAACGTTATTAATTTCATGATGCAATTTTCACAAAATGAATAAAAGGCATTTATTTACACGCGATGGAAAATAAAATCAAAAATAAATTAAGTTCTGAAATTGAAAAGCAAGAATTTGATGAGCTTTATAAACAAAATAAGCAAAACTGCAAATTAAATAATATAGAAAATCTTCCTGAGCTTGTATTTATTAGTGGCATGAGCGGTGGAGGCAGAACTGAAGCTATACATGTATTTGAAGATATGGGCTATTTTTGTGTTGATAATCTACCAGCAAATTTAATACTCAACTTTATTGATACAGAAATGAGCAGAGTCAAGTCACAAAAAACAAAAAGAATGAGAATTGCTGTTGTTGTAGATGCGAGAAATAAAGAATACTTTAAATTTTTAAATGATGTAATAGATCAAATTAATAATAGGAAGATTGATTACCGTATTGTTTTTTTAGACGCTAATGATGATCGTCTCATTTCTAGATATAAAAGCAGCAGAAGGCGTCATCCTATGTGCGAAGATGGTCAGACTATAGTTGAAGGAATAAAAAAAGAGAGAGAATTACTTTATTTTTTACGAGAATCAGCAGATTTTATAATTGACACTTCTGACA
The DNA here is from genome assembly GCA_963628375.1 of Gorillivita sp. (SeqCode). GTDB lineage: Bacteria > Actinomycetota > Coriobacteriia > Coriobacteriales > Eggerthellaceae > Gorillivita. Next base: position 7,425 of record CAVGFB010000025.1, on the reverse strand, counting down.
TGTTGCCTCAAGATTTGCGTTCTCAACTAAACACTTTATTTAAGGTAGAAAATCAAACAAAAGGGCTAAATATTACCGTCTACTCATTTGGTTTTAAGAATGGTGCGGCATTGGATGCAGATCTAGTTATTGATGTTAGATTCTTGCCAAATCCTTATTGAGATCCGAACTTAAGGCATTTAAACGGACTTGATGAGCCGGTTCGTGATTTTGTTATGGGCAGAACTGAAACAAGAAATTTTTTGTCTAAATGAAACGATTTGCTTGACGTATTAATTCCTGGCTATGTTAAAGAGGGAAAACAACAACTTGCTATTGCTATTGGTTGTACTGGTGGGCAACATAGAAGTGTTGCTATTGCAGAAAATACAGGTAATTATCTTAAATCTAGTGGGTTTAGAGTTAGCATAGCTCATAGAGATTTACAAATATTAAAGTCAAGCTTAAATGAAACAGACACTATGCCTTTAAATTTAAAGAATCCTGATATTTCGGGCAGAATACCTGTGATTGAAGATAATTCTAGCGAATAATAAATCTAATCAGTAATTTATGTCTTTTACGAGTGACGTTAAAGATGAGCTTTCCCATGTGGAACCAAAATGCAAAAATTGTACAAAGGCTACTCTAACAGCACTTTTTAAATCTTTAGCTACTTTAACATTTACTGGTTCCTATAAATTTAGAATCGATATTACAACAGACAATGCAAGTATTGCACGCTTTGTTATTAAACATCTACATTCGCTCTATGACGTTCAAACAGAAATTATAATGAGACGTAACGTTTTGCAAAAAGCTACAAATTATTTAATTGAACTTACGAATAGTGACGAGGTTCTATATGCACTCTACGATATGGGGATTGTTGAGATAGAAAACAAAAAAATTAAAAATTTTAAAAACACAATAAATGAGTCTTATATTAATAGGAAGTGTTGTAGGTCAGCTTATTTGTGCGGTGTTTTTTTGGGCGGTGGATATGTTAATGATCCAAGAGGGAGTTTTCACCTAGAGATTGTTCTTAAAAACAATATTTATGCACTTCAAATACGTGATTTAATCATTAAATGTAATATTAAATGTAATCTTTATAAAAGACGTAATCAACATGTAGTTTATATTAAAAGTGGGCAGGGTATTACTGACTTTTTAGCTTTGACAGGTGCTCATATGTGTGCTCTCGCTATTGAAAATATACGGGTTATAAAATCAATTAAAACTGAAGAATGGCGCCGTGCAAATGTAGAAATTGCTAACAGTAAAAGGTCGACTGATGCTGCAATTGATCAACTCATGTTAATTAAAAATGTTGCCAAGAACTATGATATGTCTAAATTAAGTCTAGGCCTTAAAGATTTTATTGCTTTGCGTGTTAAGTATCCTAGTTTATCATTAAAAGAACTAGGAGAAAAGGCGAACCCTCCTTTGAGTAAGTCTGCAGTTAATGGAAGGCTTAGAAGACTTAAAAAAATTGCAAGTGAAATATAAGTAGATATATTTGTTTGCGTGACTTTAAATTATATAAATTATAGTATAATATCAAAATCGAAAAAGGAGTTAAATGAAAGGTATAATTTTAGCTGGAGGAGCAGGGACTAGGCTATATCCTTTGACTATGGTTACATCAAAACAATTATTGCCAGTTTATGATAAGCCTATGATCTATTATCCACTTAGCACTCTTATGACTGCTGGTATTAATGATATTTTGATTATTAGTACTCCAAGTGACACGCCACGTTTTAAAGAACTCTTAAAAGATGGGTCTCAATTTGGAATTAAGTTAACTTATAAAGTTCAGCCTTCTCCAGATGGTTTAGCTCAAGCTTTTATTTTAGGAGAAGAGTTCTTAAACGGAGAAGCTGGCGCTATGGTGTTAGGTGATAACATATTTTGAGGTGGAGATATTAAACATTTACTTGAAAAAGCTGTGGACAATGCCCAAACCAATAAAAGAGCAACTGTTTTTGGTTATTATGTATATGATCCGGAGAGATTTGGTGTTGTGGAGTTTGATGAAAATAAAAGAGCAATATCTATTGAAGAAAAACCAAAGAATCCTAAAAGTAACTATGCTGTTACTGGCTTGTATTTTTATCCAGAGGGTGTTTCTGATATGGCAAAACATGTAGAACCATCTGACAGGGGAGAATATGAGATTACTACCTTAAATGAAATGTATCTTAATCAAGGTAAGTTAGATGTTCAGCTTTTAGGAAGAGGTTACGCTTGATTAGACACAGGCACTATGGATACACTTTTATCTGCTTCTGAGTTTGTACAAACATTACAAAAACGTCAAAGCGTTATTGTTAGTGCTCCTGAAGAAGTAAGCTTTAGCAATGGTTGGATTGATAAAGAAAAGCTTCAAAAAAGTGCAGCTTTATATGGTAAATCGCCTTATGGTGAACACTTAAAAGCTGTGGCTGAAGGAAGAATTATAAGTTAAAAATTTTATTGAATTACATTTATTTGCGAGGATAGTATGGCTATAAATTTTGAATTCAAAGAAACTAAAATCAATGGTGTTTTCATTATAGAAACTAAACATTTTGGGGATAATAGAGGTTACTTTATGGAAACATATAACAAAGAGCAGTTTGATAGTGCAGGTCTTACTTATGATTTTGTGCAAGATAATCAAAGTAGTTCTACAAAAGGTGTTTTAAGAGGGCTTCACTTTCAAAAGAAATTTCCACAAGCAAAACTTGTTAGGTGCTTGAGTGGAGAGGTTTATGATGTCGCTGTTGATTTGAGAGCAGGTTCTCCCACTTATGGGCAATATGTTGGAGTTGTTTTAACAGCTGAAAATCACAGGCAGTTTATGATTCCTCGCGGGTTTGCTCATGGATTTGTTGTTTTAAGTGAAACAGCTGAGTTTGCATACAAATGCGACGAATTTTATCATCCTGAAGATGAGGGAGGCCTTATTTGAAACGACACAGATGTTGCTATTAACTGGCCTTATACAGGGGACGTTAACCTATCTGAAAAGGATAAAAACAATCCATGTTTAAAAGATATTAATGTAGAGTTTTAATAAATTAAGTTTAAGGGGATAAAATATGAAGATAATAGTTACAGGTGGTGCAGGTTTTATAGGCGGAAACTTTGTCCATTATATGGCAAAAAATCATCCAGATTATGAAATTGTTGTTATAGATAAATTGACTTATGCTGGCAACTTAGAAACGCTAGAACCTGTTATGGATTTAATTACTTTTGAAAAGGTTGATATATGCGACAGAGAAGAAATTGATAGAGTATTTAAAGAGCAAAATCCTGATGTTGTAGTTAATTTTGCAGCAGAAAGCCATGTAGATAGAAGTATTAATGATCCTGAATTGTTTTTAAATACAAACATTATTGGAACTGCTGTTTTAATGGACGCATGTAGAAAGTATGGCAATATTAGATATCATCAAGTAAGTACAGATGAGGTTTATGGAGATCTTCCACTAGATAGACCTGATTTAAAGTTTAGCGAATCCACACCAATTCATACGTCTTCTCCATATAGTTCGAGCAAAGCTGGAGCGGACTTACTTGTAGGAGCATATTGTAGAACTTATGGACTTCCAACTACAATTAGTCGTTGCAGTAATAATTACGGTCCTTATCATTTTCCAGAAAAGTTAATACCGCTAATGATTGCTAACGCACTTGCAGATAAAGATCTTCCTGTTTACGGTGAGGGTTTGAATGTTCGTGATTGGTTATATGTTGAGGATCACTGCAGTGCCATTGATACAATTATTCACAAATCAAATATAGGCGAAGTTTATAACGTTGGTGGGAATAATGAAATTAAAAACATTGATATCGTTAAGATGATTTGTAACAAGTTAGACAAACCAACATCTTTAATTAAACACGTAAAGGACAGAGCTGGTCATGATTTAAGATATGCTATTGATTCTACAAAAATTCAAACAGAGTTAGGTTGAAAACCTAAAACTACATTTGAAGAAGGTCTTCAAAAAACAATTGATTGGTATCTTAATAATAAAGAATGATGAGAGAAAATTATAAGTGGAGAGTACCAAAAATATTATCAAGAGATGTATGGTAATAGGTAAAATTTAGAGTTATAACAGGTGTAAAGATGAAGATTTTTGTTACAGGAGTAGGTGGACAGCTAGGGCATGACGTAATTGAGAGATTGGTTTCTAGAGATATTGAATGTATAGGCTCTGACATTCAAAAAACATGAGGAGATGGCGTATCAGATGAAATTAAAAAAAATGTATGCTATGTCCCACTTGATATAACAGATAAAGCTTTAGTAAGTTCAACAATAACTGCTCTCAATCCTGATGCTGTAATTCACTGTGCTGCATGAACTGCAGTTGATGCAGCAGAAGAAGAAAAAAACAAGCTAAAAGTTGAAAGTATTAATGTTGATGGAACAAAAAATATTGCTCATGTTTGTAAACAGATAAATGCAAAGATGATGTATATAAGTACTGATTATGTTTTTAATGGTTGCGGAGATACTCCATGAAAGCCAGATTGTAAAGATTATGCTCCTCTTAATTTTTATGGTAAGACAAAATTGGACGGAGAACTAGCAGTATCCTCTATGTTAGATAATTATTTTATTGTGAGAATTGCATGAGTATTTGGAATTAATGGCAATAATTTTATTAAAACTATGGTTAACCTAAGCAAGTCTCATAAAGAACTTAAGATTGTTGATGACCAAATTGGGAGTCCAACATTTACTTATGATTTAGCAAGACTTTTGTGCGACATGATTATTACAGAAAAGTATGGTTATTATCATGCAACAAATGAGGGGGACTACATAAGTTGAGCTGATTTTGCAACTGAAGTTTTTAAACAGATTGGTGCAGATGTTAAGATACATAGAGTTAGTACTAAAGAATATGGGAAAAGTCTTGCAGCCAGACCATATAACAGCAGACTAGACAAAATAAAGCTTATTGAATGTGGGTTTGAGCCTTTACCTGACTGAAAAGATGCAGTTAAAAGATATTTAATCTCTGCAGGTTTTATTAATTCATAATTTATTTGATAAATTAGATTATATTAATGCAAGATTTAGTTAGCGTCATTGTTCCTGTTTATAATTCTAAAGATTATTTAGAAGAATGTATTAAATCTATAATTAATCAAACTTATATCAATTTGCAAATAATTCTTGTTGATGATGCCTCAACTGATATATCTGGGCAAATCTGTGATTATTTTGCAAAACAAGATTCAAGAATTCAAGTTATTCATAGAAAGACAAATGGTGGTCAGTCTTGTGCTAGAAATACAGGGCTTAAACATGCAAAAGGTGAGTGAGTTGCCTTTATTGACAACGATGACACTTATGAGCTTACTTTTATAGATGCTTGTGTTGGTGGTGCTAAGGAACATAATGTACTTATTGCTGGTTGTGGTAACTTATGCATAAGAAAAAATGAAACTATTCATGCAGGACTTAAAGTTAAAAGTGGAATATATAAAACTGAGGGTATTGTTGAAAATATTTTGTATAAACCTTCATTTTCATGAGTTGAAGTATGAAGTAAAGTATTCCATAAAAGCTTAATCGATAAGTTGAAATTTCCTGAAGGAATGCAACTTGAAGATTATTGCGTTGTTTTGCCAGTTTTGTATTCTGTAAGAAAGATATATTATTTAGATAAGTATTTATATAATTGAAGGATAAGAGAGTCATCACAAAGTGATAAGCTTTTTTTTGATAATAGGTTGTCCTATGTTCAAGCATGTGAGTACTTAATTTCTTTCTTTGAAAATAAAAAAGCTCCTAAAAAAATAACGGATGCTGCCTACACATGACAGTTTTGTGTTATGTGCAGATTACTGTCCGATATGTGCAAAACTAAAGACAATGAGAATATTAAACAAGCAAAAAATTTGCTCCCGAAAGTAAACGATCTAAAAAGTAATATTAAAATTACAAAAAAATTTACTTATAAATCCTATTTACACTGCATACTTAGGCTTTTATTTGTAAAATTTTGCAGTTAAATACTTAAATCAAGTTGAGTGTTTTTAGTGCTATTTTTGGGGAATCTAAATTAAAACCAGCTTTATCGACTAGATTGTAAGCATCTTTATTTCTAGGTTTACATTTATTTTGTAAAATTTCATTAGCTCAATAATCAGAGCCTTTTTTTAATGATATCCTATGGACGCTATCTTTAACTGCAATAACTTCACTTGTGATAGAATCGGATATAAAACATTCAAGGCCAGAGCATTGTGCTTCTAGGACGGATATAGGCAGACCCTCATTATGTGAAGGGAGCATGTATACATCAAAAGCTTGTATAAGCTTTTCAACATCATCACGTTTACCAAGTACTTTGTAAGAGTTAGGTAAAAGCTTATGTTCACATGTTTTGATAAAATCATCTTTTAATGGGCCCTCTCCAGCAACAACTAACATAGTATTTTTATTCCTCTTTTGAAGGGAAGACACAACATCAATTAACCACATAGGGTTTTTATAATACATATATGAAGTAACGCTTCCAACAACAAATTTGTTGCTTAAACTTAATTTATTTCTCATTAGGTCTCTTGAATTTTCATTGTATTTAAATAGGTTTGTATCAACTGGGTTAGGTATAAAAGTCCACCTATTATTTTGAACTTTTTTGCCACCAACTCACATAGCAGAATCTTTTGAGCATCCTGCATATTTTACCAGTAACTTGTTAAGCTTTGTTCTGTAAAAATAATGTAGGATGTCAAAAAGTTTATTTTCTAGTATGTTAGATCTATTATTGTAATGTGCATGCCCGTGAACTAAAATATTCTCTAACCTAGATTTATAACTTGCATCTATATAAGGAAACATAAGATCAGTAGATATGTTTCAATATGAAGCAGAATAGTCGTTTTGTTTGCATAAATGACTTATTTTTTTATATATTTCAGATTTATTGTGAAGATTAGCAATTTGTATTAAGCTAGCATTGTTTTCTACAAGTTGTTTATCAAAATCATCAGATCATTTGGTAGTGAGTACGTCACACTGAATATTGTATTTTTTACAAACTTTAGTAAAGTGTAGGACATATTTATCTATTCCTCCATATCCACCTACACATACACCTACAAGTATTTTTTTATCTTTAGTCATTTCGTTTTATCTTATAGTAATTAAAAGTCCAGATAAATGTTTGGTGACAAAATCAATTAGCTTAGCAATTCTAATTAGCCCTTTTGTATTTTGTTTAATTACATAATTTTCAAATATTTTATCAATTAGTCCAGTGCTTACCTGTTTTTTAAATAAAAGCTTTGTAAGTGGTAATTTATAGTAATTTTTGACCCAAGACATTTGATCATTTTTACTCATGTGAGAGTCTTTTGTATAGTTTCTCCAGACTGCGGACATTGAATATCGAATGTATTTTTTTCTTAATACGTTCATTG